>NZ_JAWSUJ010000020.1:0-50112 GCF_033549285.1 Halomonas sp. | reverse complement strand
CTGGAGGTCAGGGTGGTCAGCGGCAGCTGCTCGAGCATGTGGAACATCGCCAGGGAGACGTCGCTGATGCCATTGGCGAGTTCGCCGACGCCGGCCGCGGACTGGGCCAGGGCGGTGCCGCCGAAGGCGCTCATCCACACGATGGTGACCAGGGTCGGCACCAGCAGCACGGCGGTCAGGAACTCGCGGACCGTGCGCCCGCGCGAGACCCGGGCGATGAACATGCCGACGAAGGGCGACCAGGAGATCCACCAGGCCCAGTAGAACACCGTCCAGCCGTGGTACCAGGTGGTGTCATCGCGGCCGATCCAGCTGGAGAGCGGCACGACATGGCTGGCGTAGGCCAGGGTGGTATCCCACAGGCCGTTGAGGAACAGCAGGGTGGAGCCGGTGATCACCACGAAGGCCAGCAGGGCGAAGGCGATCACCATGTTGATGTTGGAGAACAGCTTCACGCCCCCGTCGATGCCCCGCCATACCGAGAACAGCGCGACCACCGTGACGCCGACGATGATCGCCAGCTGGGTGCCGAGGGTGTTGGGCACGTCGAACAGGTAGTTGAGGCCGCCGGCGGCCTGGGAGGCCCCGAAGCCCAGCGAGGTGGCCAGGCCGAAGATGGTCGCCAGCACCGCGGTGATATCGATCAGGTGGCCGGGCCAGCCACGTACCCGATTACCCAGCAGCGGGGTGAAGGCCGAGCGCAGGCTCAGCGGTAGCCCACGGTTGTAGGCGAAGAAGGCAAGCGACAGGCCCACCACGCCATAGATGGCCCAGGGGTGAAGGCCCCAGTGGAACATGGTGGCGCCCATGGCGGCCCGAGCCCCTTCCGGGGTGCCGGAGGCGGCGTTCAGCGGCGTGCCGTACCAGTCGGTGTAGTAGGCCACCGGCTCGGCCACGCTCCAGAACATCAGGCCGATGCCCATGCCGGCGGCAAACAGCATGGCGAACCAGGAGATCGTCGAGAACTCGGGGCGCGCCTGGTCGCCGCCCAGCCGTATCCGCCCCACCGGCAGCACGATCAGCGCCAGGCACAGCAGCACGAAGAGGTTGCCGGCGATCATGAACAGCCAATCGAAGTGCTCGATGGACCAGCCTCGGGCCTCGGTCAGCTGGGAATTGGCGGCATCGGGGTAGACCAGGGCGTAGAGGATGAAGGCCAGGATGGCCAGGGCGGAGAGGGGAAAGACGGGGTTGTGAAAGTCCAGCCCCAGTATCTGTGTGTTGTCCTGTCCCGGGGACAGGACAAGGGCATCGTCGTTGTCGCGCATCGAGGGATCTCGCTGTTGTTGTTGGACGCCGCTTCTGGAAACGGCGATGGGGAACCCTCGGGAGTGTCGCTACCCGCGGGCCCGAGCATTGTTGGGTCCGGGGGTGGGCAGCAGTGTCCTGAAAGCGACCTGCAACTGCCTGTCGGCTCATCAGCCAGCGACGATGTCTCGAACAGGCATGCGGGTGCCTCTGTGGAGAAAATGGACCGCTCTGGAGGGCCTAGGCTGGAGCAGCGGAAGCCTCCGCCACGCCACAACGCCGTCCGTTACAACAACATCGAGGAGCCAGCCATGAGTGCAGCCAACCGCGGAGTCGTCTACAAGGGCCCGGGTAACGTCGCCGTCGAATCCATCGCCTATCCAGAACTCGCCCTTGGCAATCGCAAGTGCGACCACGGCGTGATCCTGAAGGTCGTCACCACCAACATCTGCGGCAGCGACCAGCACATGGTGCGCGGGCGCACCACCGCGCCGTCCGGCCTGGTGCTGGGCCACGAGATCACCGGCCTGGTCATCGAAGCCGGCCGCGACGTCGAGTTCATCAAGCCGGGGGATCTGGTCTCCGTGCCGTTCAATATCGCCTGCGGGCGCTGCCGCAACTGCAAGGAGGGCCGGACCGGGATCTGCCTCAACGTCAATCCGGCGCGTCCGGGGGCGGCCTACGGCTACGTGGACATGGGCGGCTGGGTCGGCGGCCAGACCGAATACGTCATGGTGCCCTATGCGGACTTCAACCTGCTGAAGTTCCCGGATGCCGACCAGGCCATGGAGAAGATCCGTGACCTGACCCTGCTCTCCGACATCTTCCCCACCGGTTTCCATGGCTGCGTGACTGCGGGCGTCGGGCCGGGCAGCACGGTCTACATTGCCGGTGCCGGCCCGGTGGGCCTGGCGGCGGCGGTCTCCGCCCAGCTGCTGGGAGCCGCCTGCGTGATCGTGGGCGACATGATCGAGGAGCGCCTGGCCCAGGCGCGCAGCTTCGGGTGCGAGACCCTCGACCTGACCCAGGAGGGCGAGATGGCCGACCGGATCGAGGCGATCCTCGGCGAGCGTGAGGTCGATGCCTTCGTCGACTGCGTCGGCTTCGAGGCCCATGCCTGTGGCTGCAACCACGGCAAGGAGGCCCCCGCCACCGTGCTCAACTCCGCCATGTCGCTGACCCGGGCCGGCGGCCAGATCGGCATTCCCGGCCTCTACGTGACCGAGGACCCCGGCGCGGCCGACGCTGCCGCCAAGCAGGGGGCCCTGAGCATGCGCTTTGGCCTGGGCTGGGCCAAGTCGCATAGCTTCCATACCGGCCAGTGCCCGGTGATGAAGTACCACCGTCCGCTGATGCAGGCGATCCTCTTCGGCAAGGTGAATATTGCCGATGCGGTCAATGTCCAGATGATCACCCTGGACGACGCCCCGCGTGGCTACGCCGATTTTGACGGCGGTGCGGCGAAGAAATTCGTCATTGACCCCCACGGCAGCGTCGCCGCGTAAGCGGCAGCGACGCAGGCCCGGTCGAGCCAGCGCTCGACCGGGCCCATCCCGTCGCCCTCCCTCAGTCTCCCCCTTCTGCCAGGTAGGCCATCACGTGTCGCTGCATGGCCGCTGCCGCCGGCGACAGGCTGACGCCGGCCCGGCAGATCAGCCCGATCCGGCGCTCCAGCCGGGGCTCCGCCAGCGGCACGAAGCGCAGCCGGGCATGCTCCTCCTGGAACGCCAGGCGCGGCAGGGTCGTGATGCCGATGCCCGCCTCGAGCATGGCGGTCAGCGAGATCATGTTGGAGATGTACAGGGCGCTGTGCTCGAGCAGTTCGGCCGCGGGTGAGCCCTCGAGCAGCCGCGAGGTGCCGTTGCGAATCAGGGCGTGGCCGGCCAGCTCGCGCCAGTGCAGTCGATCGCGCCCGGCCAGGGGATGGTCGTCCCGGCACACCACGCCGATCTCGTCGTGCAGCAGCGGGATGAAGTCGAGCCCCTCCTCGGCCTGCCAGAGGCTGGTGATGCCCAGCTCCACCTCGCCGCTCAGCACCCTCTGGCTCACCAGCTCGGAGTGGCCATCCTGCAGGTTGATCTCGATGCCCGGGTAGTCGATCACGAAGCTCGCCAGGATACCGGGCATGATGCGGCTGGCCACCGAGGGCACCGTGGCGATATCCACGCGACCGGCCTGGTGGCTGGCCATGGCCAGGGCGTCGCGGCTGACCCGGTCGTGGTGGGCCACCAGTTCGCGAAAGCGCGGCAGGCACCATTGCCCGAAGGGCGTCAGCGCGGCCTTGCCGTTGCCCTTCTCGAAGAGGGGCTGACCGAGGCGCTCCTCGAGGTCGCGCACCGCCATGGAGATCGCCGGCTGGCTGCGATGCAGGTGCCTGGCCGCGGCATGGAAGCCGCCCTGGTCGGCGATGGCCAGCACGCAGCGCAGCGGCTGCAGCTTCAGTTCGGGCAGCATGGTAAGGCTTCCTGATCATTTTATCGGATTTATTGATTATCCTTATCTTGGTGGCTCTCCTAGGATGGCGTCAACGCTATCCAGGAGGTATCCCATGTCCCAATCCCATCCGCTTTTCATTGCCGGCCGGTGGCGCGAGGGCGAGAGCGCCATCGCCAACCACAACCCCTCGGACACCAATGACCTGATCGGCCACTACGCCCAGGCCAGCGTCGCACAGGTCGGCGAGGCCATTGCCGCGGCCCGGCAGGGGCAGCGCGAGTGGGCCAGGAGCGGCCTGGAGCAGCGCTATGCCCTGTTGATGGCCATCGGCGACGAGCTGGTCGCCCGCAAGGACGAGCTGGGCCACCTGCTCTCCCGAGAGGAGGGCAAGCCGCTGGCCGAGGGGGTGGGCGAGGTCTACCGCTCGGCACAGTTCTTTCATTACTACGCCGCCGAGGTGCTGCGCCAGCTCGACGAGCGGGTGGACTCCGTGCGCCCCGGTGTCGAGATCGAGACCCGCCGCGAGCCGGTCGGTGTGGTGGGCGTGATCAGCCCCTGGAACTTCCCCATGGCCACGGCGGTATGGAAGATCGCCCCGGCGCTGGCCTTCGGCAATGCGGTGGTCTTCAAGCCGGCCAACCTGGTCCCGGCCAGTGCCTGGGCGCTGACCGAGATCATCAGCCGCCAGGCGCTGCCGCCCGGCACCTTCAACCTGCTGATGGGCCCCGGCGGCAGCGTCGGCGATGCCCTGATCTCCAGCCCCGACATCCATGCCCTGAGCTTCACCGGCTCGCTGGAGGTGGGACGGCGCGTGGCGGCCGCTACCGCCGGCAACCTGGTGAAGTGCCAGCTGGAGATGGGTTCCAAGAACGCGCTGATCGTGGCCGACGATGCTGACCTCGACCTCGCCGTTGAGGCGGCCTTCGCCGGTGCCTATTCCGGCACCGGGCAGAAGTGCACGGCCTCCTCGCGGCTGATCGTCACCGAGGCGGTCCACGACGCCTTCGTCGAGAAGCTCATCGCCCGGCTGGATCGGGCGACGGTGGGCCATGCCCTGGCACAGGGCGTGCAGATCGGCCCGGTGGCGGATGCCCGCCAGCTCGAATCCAACCTGGCCTGGATCGAGCGGGCCCGCGAGCAGGGCGCCATACTGGCCTACGGGGGCGAGCGTCTCGAGCGGGAGACACCGGGCTACTACATGGCGCCGACCCTGTTCACCGACACCACCAACGACATGGCGATCAACCGCGAGGAGGTCTTCGGCCCCATCGCCTGCGTGATCAAGGTCGCGGATGCCGAGGAGGCCATCGAGACCCTCAACGACACCCACTTCGGCCTGACCGCCGGCATCATCACCGACTCCCTGAAACTGGCCAACGCCTTCAAGGCCAGCGCCGAGACCGGCTGCGTGATGGTCAACCTGGCCACCGCTGGCACCGATTACCACGTGCCGTTCGGGGGCCGCAAGGACTCGAGCTTCGGTCCCCGCGAGCAGGGTCGCTATGCCCGCGAGTTCTACACCGTGGTCAAGACCTGCTATGTCAAGGCCTGAGGAGCGCTCCATGTCCAAGCAAATGCTGACCGTCGATGGCCTGCAGTACTCGAACTGGTCAAGGGAGATCTTCCGGCAGATGCGCGAGGGTGGCCTCGACGCCGTGCATGCGACGCTGGTCTATCACGAGAACATCCGCGAGACCCTGTCGCGGCTCGGCGAATGGAACCGCCGCTTCGAGCAGCATCACGACCTGATCATGCCGGTGCGCGAGCCGGGTGACATCGAGCGTGCCCGCGCCGCCGGCAAGGTGGGCGTCTTCCTCGGTGCCCAGAACTGCTCGCCGATCGAGGACGACATCGACATGGTGGCGGTGATGCGCCGGCTGGGCCTGCTGATCATGCAGCTGACCTACAATAACCAGAGCCTGCTGGCCTGTGGCTGCTACGAGAGCGAGGACAGCGGCATCACCCGCTTCGGCCGCCAGGTGATTCGCGAGATGAACCGGGTCGGCATGGTCATCGACATGTCCCACAGCGCCGAGCGCTCCACCCTGGAGGCCATCGAGCTCTCCGAGCGCCCGGTGATCATCTCCCATGCCAATCCCGAGTTCTTCCACGCGGCCAAGCGCAACAAGTCCAACCGCGTGCTCGCCGCGATCGCCGAGTGCGATGGCCTGCTGGGCTTCTCCGCCTACCCCTTCCACCTCAAGGATGGCCCGGACTGCACCCTCGAGGCCTACTGCGAGATGATCGCGCGGACCGTCGACCTGATGGGCATCGACCATGTGGGCCTGGGCACCGACCTCTGCCAGGCGCAGCCCGTCTCGGTGCTGGAATGGATGCGCAACGGGCGCTGGTCCAAGGAGATGGACTACGGCGAGGGCAGTGCCAGCAACGCCGGCTGGCCGCGCCCGCTGCCCTGGCTGCGCGATAGCCGGGACTTCCCCAACCTGGTCGACGGGCTGCGCCAGCGCGGCTTCGACGAGGCCGAGGTCGAACGCATCATGGGCCGCAACTGGGTGGCCCTGCTCGAGCGCGCCGCCCTCACCCTGACACGCACCACGCCGACGCCAGCCATCCCATCACAACAACGACACAACGAGGCACCCCTCATGAGCTCCCGATCCCAACCCCCGGCGTCCCGCGCCGAATCGCGCCGCCAGCCCCTGGGCGACCCCGTCGTGCTGGCCCTGAGCGGCGGCTTCATCGTGCTGTTCGTGGCGCTGTCGCTGTATGACATCGATGCCGTGGCCAGCAGCATCAGCGCCGGCTTCGCCTGGACCGCCGCCATGCTCGGCTCCTATTTCCAGCTGTTGCTGCTGCTGACCTTCTTCATCGCCATGGGGCTCGCCGTGTCCCCGGCGGCCAGCGCCAAGGTGGGCAACCTCGACACCCCCGAGCTGAGCACCTTCAAGTGGCTGTCGATCATCATGTGCACCCTGCTGGCCGGCGGTGGCGTCTTCTTCGCCGCCGGCGAGCCGGTCTATCACTTCGTGGTCACGCCGCCGGCCTTCGACACCGAGGCCGGCAGCGTGGAGGCGGTGGCCGGGGCGCTGGCGCAGTCCTTCATGCACTGGGGCTTTTTGGCCTGGGCCGTGCTGGGCTCGCTGACCGCCGTGGTGCTGGCCCACTGGCACTACGACAAGGGCCTGCCGCTGCAGCCGCGCACGCTGCTCTATCCGGTATTCGGCGAGCGCCTGCTGCGGGGCTGGATCGGTGGCGTGGTCGATGCCTGCTGCGTGATCGCCGTGGTGGCGGGCACCGTGGGCCCAATCGGCTTCCTGGCCACCCAGGTCAGCTTCGGCCTGCACGAGCTGCTCGGCGTCGCCGAGGGCTACGGGACCCAGCTGGTGATACTGGTGGTGCTGGGGGCGGTCTACGTCACCTCGGCCGCCACCGGCATCAACCGGGGCATCCAGCTGCTCAGCCGGTTCAATGTCTTCCTGGCGCTGGCCATCGCCGTCATCATCTTCCTGTTCGGTCCTACCCTGTTCCTCACCAACGCCTACCTGCAGGGCTTCGGCGAGTACGTGAGCTCCTTCCTGGCCATGGCCACCATGACCTCGGAGACCGCCCCCGCCTGGTGGATGCAGTGGTGGACGGTGTTCTTCTTTGCCTGGTTCATCGGCTATGGCCCGCTGATGGCCATCTTCGTGGCGCGCATCTCGCGGGGACGGACAATCCGCCAGATGATCCTCGCCGTGGCGGTGATGGCCCCCATCGCCACCACCGTCTGGTTCACCCTGCTCGGCGGCTCGGGGATCCACTTCCAGCTGACCGGCGCGATCGACCTCGGCGAGGCGCTCAACAACTTCCAGTTCGACGTGGCGACGCTCACCGTGGCCCAGGCCCTGCCGGGCGGCATGCTCATGGCGCTGGCCATCCTGCTGCTGACCACCATCTTCGTGGCCACCACCGGCGACTCCATGAGCTATGCCATCGCCGTGGTCTGCACCGGGCATGACCAGCCCCATACGGGGGTGCGTATCTTCTGGGGCGTGGCCATGTCGCTGATGGCGGCCATCCTGCTCTACATGGGTGCGGGGCAGATCAGCGTGCTGCAGCAGTTCATCGTGATCACCGCGATTCCCGTCTCCCTGATCCTGCTGCCGTCGCTGTGGACCGGGCCACAGGCGGCCTACGCCATGGCGCGCCAGCAGGGTCTCACCACCCGGCCCAAGGTGATCGTCAATGACTAGCGCGGATCTCGTCTCGGCGGCTCCCCTCGGCCTGCGTCCCGCCGATGAGGTGATGCGGCTCGAGCGGCTCGGCAGCCTGCATGCCACCCGGCTGAGCTTCGTGCGCAGCCTGGTGCGCCAGATGGCCCGGCAGCGCTGGCAGGTCAGCCGGGTGCGCTTCGACCTGGATGCCAACGGCCATGGCACGGCCATCTACCGGCTGCAGACGCCCCATGGCCGCTACCACGGGGTGATGTTCGCCCAGCCGCTGGAGGACGCACGCCGCTCCGACCGGGTCATCGCCGAGGCCTGGGACGTGACCTTTGGCCTGGTGGAGGGCGACGTGGATGACAGCCTGCTGGCGCAGATGGCCGCCAACGTGCCCCTGCAGGAGGCGGGGCGTCAGCACCCCAGGGTGCTGGTGCTGTCGCGGGCCAACAAGAGCCTGCGCAACTTCGCCCACTTCGTGGAGGCCCTGGCCCGTGGCGAGCAGCCCGATCCCGCCTGGCTGACCCGGGTCGGCTACCTCTACCGGACCACGGCGGTCTACGGCAACGGCAAGTTCGGCATCGCCGACTTCGCCCGCCTGCTGGACAACCCCGACTTCCGTCGGCCCTTCTCGGCGCAGATGGCCGGCGTCTACCTGCTGCGGCACTTCTCCATCGAACAGGTGGAGCACCTCGCGGCCTGTCGCTCACCGGACACCGCCTGCCCACTGGCCAGCGAGCTGCGGCGCTACCTGGGCATCGGCAACTCCACCGGGCTCGGCATGGCGCCCTTCCTGATCAACCATCCCCAGCTGATTGCCCAGTGGATCACCCAGCGCGAGACGGCCCTGACCCTCGCCCTGCGCCAGGCGCCGGAGGAGGCCGAGCGCGAGCGACTGATCGCGCTGACCCGCCGTGCCATGCAGCATCTCGGCGAGACCGTCACCGAGGACGCCGAACAGGCCGAGCGCAATGCGGCCACGGTGGCCGCGCTGCCTGACGTACTGACCTGGCTTGCCAGCGTGCCGCTGGAGGCCGATATCTGGCAGCAGCTGGTGGAGTGGAGCGCCCGCACCCTGCCGCTGGAGGCCCAGGAGCTGATCAACACCCTGCTGATCGAGCTCTATCCGGATCAGGTCGACGCCCTGGAGGACCGGATGGGGGTGTCGGAGAACCTCGACCTGGAGCCCGACATGCCGCTGATGCGCCTGCGTCAGCTGGTCGAGACCCACTATGGCTGGGCGCTGGCCCATGACTACGCGAGCCGCGAGGGCGCCTACTGGTTCTGGTATCGCTCCGCCGAGAAGGAGGAGCCGAGGCTGGGGGTGCGCCATGCCGAGCCCGGCGCCGAAAAGGAGATGCCCATTGCCATCGGGCCCCGCGTGGCGCGCACCCACCAGGCACTATGTGACTTCCTCGAGGGCCATCCGCGGGCCTCGGTGGTCGACTTCCTGCTCGAGCACCCCCGCCACAAGGAGGTGGTGCGCCGCATCCAGACGCTGGTCAGGGCGCCCTACGGCGACATCCACGCCAACCTCTGGCATCGCGACATGAAGCCGATGCACCTGCTGCGCACCAAGCTCTCCTTCTTCGGGGCCAGTCGCTTCGACCCCAAGTCGGACCGCTGGGTGCGGATCACCCTCTTCCAGGGTGCGCCGCTGGTCGAGGAGCTCAATGCCGAGCCGCAGGACCTCGCCGGCTTCGACGACTGGAGCTTCCCCCTCGAGCCCGCCCGCGAGGGGGAAGTCAGCTCCTTCCATGGGCGTACGGGAGTGGCAGCACAATGATCGTCTCCTACAACGAACTCCAGGGCCTGTGCCGCAAGGCCTTCAGCGGGATCGGCTTCGAGGAGGGAGATGCCGCCGATGCCGCCGACATGGTCGCCTGGATGCAGTGTCACGGCCTGCACGGCGTCGAGCAGCTCAACCGGGGCCTGGACTACCTGCTCGAGGAGGATCCCGAGGCGCGGCCGCGGCTGATCTATCAGGATGGTGACCTGGCAGTGCTCGACGGCCAGGGCCACAGCGTGCTGCGAAGCATCAGCCTGGCCACCGAGCTCGGCTTTGCCAAGGCGCGTGCCCGCGGCCTCTCGGTGGTCAAGATCCGCCGCTGCCACAACCGCCAGCTGATCATGGGCTACCTGTCGCGGCTGGCCGGGCGCGGCATGAACATCACCGCCTTCTGGCGCAATGCCCAGGTGCCCCTCACCGAGCAGGTGGTGGGCTTCCGTGCGGGGCATGCCACGCCGGAGGTGCGCGTCTACTCGGTACGCGACGTGCCCGAGGAGAACGAGCCCAACGACGGCATCACCCTGGTGATGGCCAACCATGTGGAGCTGCTGCCCTCCCTGGGCGCCGACCACGACCTCGACCTGCTGGCCCATCATCCCGAGTCCGAACTGCTGGCCTGCCGACAGCTGGCCCTCAAGGAAGGCATCGAGGTGGACGATGCCATCTGGGCGCGCCTCAAGACCCTGGCGCACCGCATCCTGGTGGAGTCCAGCGACGCCTCCCGGGGCGGCGCCGGTGCCGGCGACCACGACAACGACTGACCCCTACATCCTCACGAGACGCTTCCATGATCCAACCCGTCGCCACCGACCTCTATGCCGCGAAGGCCCCGCTGGAGTGGGCCGTCATCGGCAATGGCATCCTCTTCACCGCCCAGATCCCCATCGGTGCCGATGGCGCCGTCGTCGACGGCGGGATCGAGCCCCAGACCCGCCAGACCCTGGAGAACCTGCGCCATACCCTGGCCTGTGCCGGGGGAAGCATGGCCAGCCTGACCCAGGTGCTGATCTACGTGACCCGTCGCGAGGACCTCGCCACGGTCAATCGCCTCTATGCCGAATACGTCAGCGCGCCCTATCCCAATCGCGCGGCGATCATCGTCTCGGGATTCGCCCGGGAGGAGATGCTCGTCGAGATGGTGGCCTATGCTGTGATGCAGGAGACAGCCGACGGCGAGACGTGCTGAGAGCGACATCCTCGTATCCATTCGCTCACCGGCCCGTCGCCCGGCCATTGTCCTGATCTCGGGCGGGTGACACCATGCCGATGATGGCCGTCGTCGCCCGCCAAGGGACAGCAAGCTGTCGATATCGCGCCACCTCACAAGCATTACAACGAGCCCGCCATGACCGTCGAGACCGTCACCCCCAAGCGCCGCTTCCGCGGCAGGCCCCGTGGCCGTGACCTGCCCCCCGTCGCCCTCGCCTCGCTGCGCCAGCTGCTCGGCGACGAGCGCAGCGACACCGGGCTGCGGCGCCGTGACCTGCTGATCGAGCACCTGCACGCCATCCAGGATGCCCAGGGCCACCTGCCGCTGGTGGCGCTGCGGGCGCTGGCCGCCTACATGAACCTGCCCATGGCGGCGGTCTACGAGACGGCAACCTTCTACGCCCACTTCGACGTGGTGCACGACGACCAGTCGCCGCCGCCGGAGGTCACGGTGCGGGTCTGCGATTCGCTCTCCTGCCAGCTGGCCGGGGCCGCGACGCTCAAGGCGCAGCTGGAGGCCGGTGTCGACCCGCAGGCGGTGCGGGTGCTGCGGGCGCCCTGCATGGGCCGCTGCGAGACCGCACCGGTCGTCGAGGTGGGCCACCACCACGTGCTCTTCGCCACCGCCGAGGGCGTGGAGGCGGTGGTGGATACCGGCCACTTCCATCCCGAGGCGATCGTCTGGCAGCGCCTGGCGGACTATCGCGCCGCGGGCGGCTACCGACTGCTCGCCGACTGCCGCGAGGGACGCACCACCGTCGAGGCGCTGATGGAGACGCTCGAGCGGGCCAACCTGCGCGGCCTCGGCGGTGCCGGCTTCCCCACCTTCAAGAAGTGGCACTTCGTGCGCCAGGAGCCGGGGCCGCGCTACTGCGCGATCAACGCCGACGAGGGCGAGCCAGGCACTTTCAAGGATCGCTACTACCTGGAGCGCTCGCCGCACCGCTTCCTCGAGGGGGCCCTGGTCAGCGCCTGGGCGGTGGAGGCCGAGGCGCTCTACATCTACCTGCGTGACGAGTACCCCGGCCTGCACCGGGTGCTGCATGAGGCGATTGCCGAGCTCGAGGCTGCGGGGCTGGTCGAGGCGGGCTATATCGTGCTGCGCCGGGGGGCCGGGGCCTACATCTGCGGCGAGGAGTCGGCGATGATCGAGTCGCTGGAGGGCAAGCCCGGCAAGCCGCGCCACCGCCCGCCCTTCGTCGCCCAGAAGGGGCTCTTCGACCGTCCCACCCTGGTCAACAACGTCGAGACCGTCTACTGGATCCCGCTGATCCACGAGAAGGGCGCCGACTGGTTCGCCGGCCACGGTCGCCATGGGCGTCAGGGCCTGCGCAGCTTCTCGCTCTCCGGGCGGGTGCGGCGCCCCGGGGTCCACCTGGCGCCCGCCGGCATCACCCTCGCTGAGCTGGTCGAGGAGTATGGCGGTGGCATGGCCGAGGGACATCGCCTGGCCGGCTACCTGCCGGGGGGCGCCTCCGGGGGGATCCTGCCGGCGAGCAAGGCCGATATCCCGCTGGACTTCGATACCCTGCAGGAGGCGGGCTGCTTCATCGGCTCGGCGGCGATCATCGTGCTCTCTGACCAGGATGACCTCAGGGCGGTGGCCACCAACCTGCTGGCCTTCTTCGCCGACGAGTCCTGCGGCCAGTGCACGCCGTGCCGGGTCGGCACCGAGAAGATGCTGACCCTGCTCGAGCGCGACGAGTGGCGCGTCGAGGAGCTCGAGCGCTTGTCCCAGGTGATGATGGATGCCTCCATCTGTGGCCTGGGCCAGGCGGCGCCCAATCCGGTGCTGGGCCTGCTGCGGGACTTCCGCGGCGAGCTCGCCGGCCAGAACGTGATCGTGAAAGGGTAGGGAGACTGATGATGGCACAAGAGACCTTTACCCTGACCCTGGATGGCACCGAGGTCAGCGCCTTTCCCGGCGAGACCCTCTGGCAGGTGGCCAGGCGCGCCGGCGAGACCATCCCCCACCTCTGCTTCAAGGATGCCCCCGGCTACCGCAGCGACGGCAACTGTCGTGCCTGCATGGTGGAGATCGAGGGCGAGCGCGTGCTGGCGGCGAGCTGCCTGCGCGAGGCGACCCCCGGCATGGTGGTGAAGAGCGCCACGTCCGAGCGGGCGCGGGTGTCCCGCGAGGGCGTGATGGAGCTGCTGGTCGCCGACCAGCCCGAGCGCGACGATGGTCCCGACCGCTCGAGCCACTTCTGGGCCATGGCCGAGTCGCTGGCCATCGACGCCAGCGCGGTGCGCGAGCGGCTGCCGGCGCGCGCCGAGCGCGCCGCCCCCACGGTGCACCATGTCGCCGAACGCTCCGCCGCGCTTCCCCATGCCGGAGGCCATGACGCCACCCATTCGGCGATGAACGTCAACCTCGATGCCTGCATCGAGTGCAACCTCTGCGTGCGGGCCTGTCGCGAGGTCCAGGGCAACGACGTCATCGGCCTGGCCCATCGCGGCGCCGCCGCGAAGATCGTCTTCGACTTCGACGACCCCATGGGCGAGAGTACCTGCGTGGCCTGCGGCGAGTGCGTCCAGGCCTGTCCCACCGGGGCACTGATGCCGGCGACCCTGGTCGACGCCGCGGGGCGCGGCGACTCGCAGGTGGCCGATCGCACCGTGGATTCGGTCTGTCCTTACTGCGGGGTGGGCTGCCAGCTCACCTACCATATCAAGGACGAGAAGATCCTCTTCGTCGAGGGCCGCGACGGGCCATCGAACCAGAACCGGCTGTGCGTCAAGGGACGCTTCGGCTTCGACTACCCCAACCACCCTACGCGGATCACCCGGCCGCTGATCCGCCGGCCGGGCGTGCCCAAGGGGCTCGATCCCGACTTCGACCCCCTCGATCCGCTGACCCATTTCCGCGAGGCGAGCTGGGAGGAGGCGCTGGACGTCGCCGCCAATGGGCTCGGCGCGCTCAAGGCGGCCCACGGTCCCGACGCCCTGGCCGGCTTCGGCAGCGCCAAGTGCTCCAACGAGGAGGCCTGGCTGTTCCAGAAGCTGGTGCGCACAGGCTTCGGCAGCAACCATGTCGACCACTGCACCCGGCTGTGTCACGCCAGCTCGGTGGCGGCGCTGATGGAGTGCATCGGCTCCGGGGCGGTGACGGCCTCCTTCATGCAGGCGCTCGAGGCCGAGGTGGTGATCCTCACCGGCTGCAACCCGGCGATCAACCACCCGGTGGCGGCCACCTACTTCAAGCAGGCGGCGCGCAATGGCACCAAGCTGATCATCCTCGACCCCCGTGGCCAGGCGCTGGACGCCTATGCCCACCGCAGCGTGCGCTTCACCCCCGGCGGCGACGTCTCGCTCTACAACGCCATGCTCAACGTCATCGTCAGCGAGGGGCTCTATGATCAGGCCTACATCGACGCCCACACCGAGGGCTTCGAGGCGCTCAAGGCCCATGTGCGCGACCTGACCCCCGAGGCGATGTCACCGGCCTGTGGCGTTGCCCCCGAGCAGATCCGCGAGCTTGCCCGGCTCTATGCGACCGCCGACAAGGCGATGATCTTCTGGGGCATGGGCATCTCCCAGCACGTCCACGGAACCGACAACGCCCGCTGCCTGATCTCGCTGGCGCTGGCCTGCGGCCAGACCGGCCGCCCCGGCACCGGCCTGCACCCGCTGCGCGGCCAGAACAATGTCCAGGGTGCCTCCGACGCCGGCCTGATCCCCATGGTGCTGCCTGACTACCAGCCGGTGACCGACGCCCAGGTACGCGCCGCCTTCGAGGAGCTGTGGCACACCCCGCTCGACGCGACGCCGGGGCTCACCGTGGTGGAGATCATGGACGCCATCGCCGCCGGGACCATCAGGGGGATGTACATCCTCGGCGAGAACCCGGCGATGTCCGACCCGGACCTCGACCATGCCCGGGCGGCCCTGGCCCGGCTCGAGCACCTGGTGGTGCAGGATCTCTTCGTCACCGAGACCGCCCAGTTCGCCGACGTCATCCTGCCGGCCTCAGCCTGGCCGGAGAAGGACGGCAGCGTCACCAACACCAACCGCCAGGTGCAGCTGGGCCGCGCTGCCGTGCCGCTGCCCGGCGAGGCCAAGACCGACTGGTGGATCATCCAGCAGATCGCCAATCGGCTGGGCCTGGGCTGGGACTATACGCACCCCCGCGAGGTGTTCGCCGAGATGAAGCAGGGCATGGCCTCGCTCGATCACATCACCTGGGAGCGCCTGGAGCGCGAGAGCTCGGTGACCTATCCCTGTCCCGCCGACGACGCGCCCGGGGCCGACGTGGTGTTCAGTGATGCCTTCCCCACCGCGAGCGGGCGGGCGACCTTCACCCCCACCCGCCCGCTGCCGCCGGACGAGCCCATCGATGGCGACTACCCCACGGTACTGATCACCGGGCGCCAGCTGGAGCACTGGCATACCGGCTCCATGACCCGTCGCAGCCGGGTGCTCGACGACCTCGAGCCCGAGGCGGTGGCGAGCCTCGCGCCCGCCGAGCTGGTGCGCCTGCGCATGGCGCCGGGGGAGCCGATCACCATCACCACCCGGCGGGGCGCCATCACCCTGAAGACGCGGGTCGACCCGCTGATGGCAGAGGGGATGGTGTTCGTGCCCTTCTGCTACGTGGAGGCGGCGGCCAACATCCTGACCAACCCGGCGCTCGACCCCGACGGCAAGATCCCCGAATTCAAGTATGCGGCCTGTCGCCTGGGCCGTGCCGAGGCGGCGCTGGCGGACAGCGACTGAGACGGAGGAGGGCGACCCATGATGATCGTTGAGCTGATCGATGGCGATGATTTCCGCGATCGCCTGGTGGCGCTGGGCATCCGTATCTCGGAGGGCGCCTGTCCCGAGAGCAGCGCCCGGCTGGCCCGGCGCTGCGCCCTCGAGGGAGGCGTGCCGGGGCTTGCCGAGTCGGTTGCCGAGCTGGTCGGCGAACTCGAGAGCAAGCGCGAGATCCTGCTGCCCTCGGTCCGCCGGGCGCTGGAGACCCATCTCCTGCCGCTGGTTCGCTGACCCGACGGCGCCTGTCAGGTCCTGACCAGGGCGCATGCTTGACAACGACACGGCCCCCGGTGGCGATCACCGGGGGCCGTTTTTCCTTTTCCTGAAGGCGGGGGAGGACTCAGCCCTCCACCACCTTCAGGTGCGGGGCGGTATGGCCGAGGTTCTCCAGCAGGCTCTCGCTGTACCAGTCGATGAAGTCGATCACCCCGAACTCGTAGGTCTCCGAGTAGGGCCCGGGCTCGTAGCCCCGGGAGTTGATCCCGCGCTGGTTCTCCTCCGCCAGGCGGCGGTCCTGCTCGTTGGTGGCGTCCCACACGCGGCGCAGCTGGGTCGGGTCGTAATCGACGCCCTCCACGGCGTCCTTGTGGACCAGCCACTTGGTGGTCACCACCGTCTGCTGGGGCCCCAGCGGCATCACCCGGAACACCACGGCATGGTCGCCCATGAAGTGGTTCCAGGAGTTGGGCAGGTGCAGGATGCGCAGCGAGCCCATGTCAGGGCTCTCGAGCTGGCCCATCAGCTTGCCGCATGCCGGCCGGCCATCGATGGTCATCGACACCGTGCCCTCCAGCAGCGGGGTGCGGGTCAGGCGGTTGCGCTTGCCCAGGCGGCTGAGCCGCCAGGGCACGCCCATCGCCTCCCACTGCTGCTGCTTGCGCGCCACCAGCGCCCTGTAGGACGGCGTGGCGCGCGGGTCGTCGCTGTCGTCGAACTCCTGAAGCGAGTTGAGCAGCTCCGGATGGGCGCCGTTGCAGTGGTAGCACTCGCGGTTATTCTCGATCACCAGCTTCCAGTTGGCCTGCTCGACGATGCTGGATTCCACCGCGACCTTGACGTTCTCCATGTCGTAGGGGGCGAGGTAGTGCTCCAGGCGCTCGAGGAAGTCGTCGATGGCCGGCGGCTCCTCGGCCAGGCTGACGAAGAGGTAGCCGCCGGCGCTGCGCACGTTGACGGGCTTGAGCCCGTAGGCGGCGAGGTCGAAGGCCGTGCCCATGTCGCTGCCGGCGAACAGCAGCCGGCCGTCCAGCTCGTAGGTCCACTGGTGGTAGGGGCAGACCAGCTTGGCCACCTTGCCCTTGTCGCTGACGCAGAGCCGGGAGCCGCGATGCCGGCAGACGTTGTGGAAGGCATGGATCTCGCCCTTATCGCCCCGCACGATGATCACCGGGTTGTCGCCCACCTCCAGGGTCATGAAGTTGCCCTTGGCGGGAATCTCGCAGGTCATCCCGGCGAACAGCCACTCCTTCTCGAAGATCTCCTGCATGTCCAGGGCAAACAGCCGGACATCGTTGTAGAAGGGCTGGGGCAGCGAGAAGTTTTTCCGGCGGTGCAGCAGCATCTCGACGGTGGCTTCGCGTGCCGATGCTAGGGGGTCATCCAGGCGAGCGGGAGACATGGGGTCCATGACGATACGTCCTCTTGCTGGGCCGCTCGGGCGGCCTCGGGGTTGTTCAGGGAAACCGGGGTGCTGTGGATGGCCGCTCACGGACGATGATGGTGGCGGATTGCGGCGAGTGTGGATCAGCGGCCCGGGGGGCAGTTGTCTGGCCGCGACGCGCGATGACGCTGCAGCGACGTGACAGGCCATGGTGGGAGGGGAGGCAGGAGGCCACGGGCATGTCCGTGTCGCTGGCAGGCAAGTCGCGGCCCCTCAGGCTGCGCAGAATGCGCTCAACGGCAGGCGGTGGTACCGCGGTCGGAGACCCTCATGCTGCAGCCCGGGCGACTCGACAATGACAATGAGCTTTCTCAATCCCGTCACGACCCAGACCTGGACCAACGGCCGCCACCTGGTGCGCTGCGTCAAGGTGATCCAGGAGACCTGGGATACCCGCACCTTCTGCTTCATGGCCGAACAGCCGGTGATGTTCTTCTTCAAGCCGGGACAGTTCGTGACCCTGGAGCTGGAGATCGATGGTCAGCAGGTGATGCGCTCCTACACCATCTCCAGCTCGCCCTCCGTGCCCTACAGCTTCTCGATCACCGTCAAGCGCATCCCGGGGGGGATGGTCTCCAACTGGCTGCACGACAACCTCGGGGTCAACGACGAGCTGGCGGTGCATGGGCCGGTGGGCAACTTCAACGTCATCGACTATCCCGCCGACAAGGTGCTGATGCTCTCCGGCGGGGTGGGAATCACGCCGCTGATGTCCATGGCACGCTGGTTCTTCGACACCAACGCGGCGGTGGACCTGCAGTTCGTGCACAGCGCACGGACGCCGCGGGACATCATCTTCCACCGCGAGCTCGAGCACATCTTCTCGCGGATCCCCGAGTTCAGGCTGCATATCGTGTGTGAGCGCAGCGATGAGCTGGGCGATGCCTGGGCCGGCTTTCGCGGCTACCTCGGTTTGCCGATGCTCGAGCTGATGGCGCCGGACTTCATGGACCGCGAGATCTTCTGCTGCGGCCCCACGCCCTACATGGCGGCCATCAAGCAGCTGCTCCGGGCCCAGGGCTTCGACATGGCGCATTACCACGAGGAGTCGTTCGGGGCCACGCCGCTGGAGGTCCAGGAGGAGGTGATCGAGCACGTCGAGCAGGCCGAGGCCGAGGCCGAGGAGCTCGATGTCGCCGACATGATCAGCGTCGAGTTCCGCCAGTCCGGCAAGAGCGTGCGCATCCAGCCGGGCGACACGGTGCACACCGCGGCGGCCAAGCTGGGCCTGCATATTCCCAAGGCTTGCGGCATGGGGATCTGCGGGACCTGCCGGGTGCCGCTGGCCGCGGGCCAGGTCGACATGGAGCACAACGGCGGCATCACCGACGAGGACGTGGCGGACGGCTATATCCTCTCCTGCTGCAGCAAGCCGCTGGGCGACGTGGTGGTGGAGTATTGACCGCGCCGGCCATGTCCCCATGGCCGGCGCCCGGCGTGCCGGACCGTTCCGGGGATCAAGACAGGTGGTGGACCTCCTGCAGGCCGTAGACCGGGGTCGGGATGCCCTCCATCCGGGCCTTGAGCTGCAGGGCCAGGTACCGGGAGTAGTGACGCGACTGGTGCAGGTTGCCGCCGTGGAACCACAGCGCCTCCTGCTGGGTGGGCTTCCACATGTTGCGCAGCTCGCCTTCCCAGGGCCCCGGATCCTTCGGGGTGTCGGAGCCCAGGCCCCAGCACTTGCCGACCTTGTCGGCCACCTCCTGGGAGATGATGCGCGCCGCCCAGCCGTTCATGGAGCCGTAGCCGGTGGCATAGACGATGAGGTCCGCGGGTAGCTCGGTGCCGTCGGTGAGGGTCACCGAGCGCGGGTTGATGCACTCGATGCCGACGCCACTGCGCAGCTTGATCTCGCCGTTGGCGACCAGGTCGCAGGCGCCCACGTCGATGTAGTAGCCCGAGCCCCGCCGCAGGTACTTGAGGAAGAGGCCCGAGTCGTCGGAACCGAAGTCCAGCAGGAAGCCGGCCTCCTCCAGCCGCTGGTAGAACTCGGCATCCCGCTCGCGGATCTCGTCGAAGGCCGGCTTCTGGATGTCGGGCAGCACCTTGTAGGGGATCGAGGCGAAGATCAGGTCGGCCGTGTCGTGGGTAATGCCGCTGCGCACGGCCTCCTCGGAGTAGAGCGGGCCGAGCACCACGTCCATCAGCGAGTCGGACTTCACGATGTGGGTCGAGGAGCGCTGCAGCATGGTGACGTCGGCCTCGTTCTCCCAGAGCGCCGCGCAGATGTCGTGGGCGGAGTTGTTGGCACCCACCACGACCACCTTCTTGCCGCGATAGGCGTCCGGCCCGGGGTGCTGGCTGGAGTGCTGCTGCTCGCCCTCGAACGTCTCGGCGCCCGGGAAGTGGGGAACGTTGGGCATGCCCGACATGCCGGTGGCCAGCACCAGCTGCTGGGGGCGCAGCGTGACCCGCTCGCCGTCGCGGTTGACCTCGACGATCCACTCGCCCCTGGTCTCGTCGTAGCGGGCGCTCTCGCATTCGGTGGCGCCCCAGTAGTTGAGCTCCATCACTTTCGTGTACATCTCCAGCCAGTCGCCCAGCTTGTCCTTGGGCGCGAAGACCGGCCAGTTCTCGGGGAAGGGGATGTAGGGCAGGTGGTCGTACCAGACCGGGTCGTGCAGGCAGAGCGACTTGTAGCGGTTGCGCCAGGAGTCGCCGGGCCGCGGGTTCTTCTCCACCACGATGGTGGGGACGTCCAGCTGGCGCAGGCGTGCGGCGAGCGCGATGCCACCCTGGCCGCCGCCGATGATCACGCAGTAGGGCTGGCGCGTGTAGCCCAGCTCCTGCTGCTCGCGCTGGCGTGCCTCCAGCCAGGTTTCGCGTGACTTGCTGGCCCCATGCTGGGCCCCCTTGGGGCGGCGCTCCCGGCTGGGCTCGGGATGGTCCCTGAGCTCCTGCATGGTGGTCAGCAGCGTCCAGCACCGGCCGTCCTTCAAGCGCAGCAGCCCCTTGCCGCTGGCTACCGCCGTCTCGAAGGTGATCCAGGCCTCGATCATGCCATCGGCCTCGTTGGCCTCGCCGTCCAGGCGCCAGTTCGTGGGGCGCGCCTCGTCCAGGGTGGCCTCCAGCATGGCCTGGATCTCCTCCTTGCCCTCCAGCGTCTTGAGGTTCCAGGTGAAGGTGACCAGGTCCCGCCAGTAGCACTCCTCGCCGAACAGGTCCACGACCTGCTGGAGGTCTCTCTCGTGCAGGGCGGCCTCGAACTGCTCCAACCATTGGGTGACGTCTTGGGTCGGCGTGCGTGTTGTCATCATTGTTCTCCACTGCTCGTCATGGGGTATGCCCCCTGACTGAAGCAGCATTCATGCCAGGCACGGGACGCGATGGCCGGCATGGCTTTCAATGCATTGAACAACAAGGAAATAAAGTTCCCTGGGCAGGGCCAGGGCCCGGCGGCTGGGCGTGTCGCGTCCCACCGTCTATCGGCGGATGCAGCGCCACGGCCTGGTGCCACCGAACCGGAGAGGGTGAGGGCGTTCGTGACCTGACCCTGTCAGCGCAGAGGCGGAAGGCCGACCGCGGGATTCCCTGCCTCAGGTGCTCTGGCCGATCATGAGCGTGAAACCCACATCCTGCTGCGGTTGCGTCACCGGCTGGTGGTCCAGTCTTCTCAAGACCTGCTCTGCCGCCAGTCGCCCCATGGCCTCGCGGGGTGACTGGATGGTGGTCAGGCGCGGCGTGACGTACTGACCCAGCGGCAGCCCATTGAAGCCGGCGATGGCGATATCACCGGGGACCCGCAGGCCGAGACGCTGGGCATGGAGCAAGGCGCCGGATGCCAGATCATCGTTGGCGAAGTGGATGGCGTCGGCCCCGGGATAGTGCGCTTGAACGCGCTCCAGCCCTCTAGCCCCCTCTTCGAGACTGCCGAGCTGGTCGAGTTCGATCAGCAAGGGCTCGATCCCGGCGTCTTGCAGCACTTCACGATGTCCCGCATAACGCATGCTTGCGCGATAGTCGTCCGAGAGTCGTGCGCCGACGTAGACCGGCTGGCGATAGCCGCGCCCCAGCAGATGCCTGGCCATGCAGCGGCCCGCTTCCTGATGGTCCAGGCCGACGTTGAGATCCAGCGCCTCCCCGAGTTCCATCACCTCCATCACGGGTCGGTCACACTCCTTCAGCAATCGACGGCACGCCGGGGTGTGCTTGAGTCCCGCGGTGACCAGCGCCGAGCAGGACCAGCCCAGGAACGTTCTTACCAGCTGATGCTCTCGCTCGATGTCATAGTCGGTGTTACCCAGCAGGATCTGATAGCCGGCAGCCTCGAAGGTGGCCTGGAGCCCCTTGATGACCTCGATGAAGACGGTGTTGGCCAGCGACGGTACGATCACTGCGATGAAGCGGGATCGAGCCGACGCCAGGCTGCCTGCGATCAGGTTGGGTACGTATCCGAGATGCTCCATGGCCTCCAGGACACGCTGCCGCGTCGAGGCATTGACGCGTTCGGGGTCGTTGAGGGCTCGTGAAGCCGTGATGGAGGACACGCCCGCCACTTCAGCCACCTGGGCGAGCGTCGGTTGGTGGGAGCCTCGTCTCTGACGTGACTGTGTCTTGTTTTTAGACATTGGTCGCACCCTCCCTCTCGGCCCTTGCTGCCTGATGATGGATCATCTACAACAATGTTAGCGCTAACATGTTAGCGCTACCAGTCACGGGGATGGATCCGTCATCAGGAGGTCAGCAGGTGAGCGATGCAACCACAGGGGCGCCCCGGATTGGCGTCATCGGCCTGGGGGCCATGGGCATGGGCACGGCCACTGCGCTGCTCGAGAGTGGCCTTGAGGTCACGGGCTGCGATATCTCCGCCGCGGCACGCGAGGCCTTCGAGGCGCGGGGCGGGCAGAGCGCCGAGACGCCGGCGGCACTGGCGGCCCGCAGCGACATCGTGCTGCTGGTGGTGGTCAATGCCGACCAGGTCGAGCAAGTGCTGTTCGGCCACCAGGGGGTCGTGGGTTCCCTTCGCCACGGCGGCCTGATCATGCAATGCGCCACGGTGGCCCCCAGCATCGCGCGTCGCCTGGGAGAGCGGCTCACCGACGCGGGACTCGAGATGCTCGACGCACCGATCAGCGGTGGCGCCGCCAAGGCACGCAGCGGCGAGCTGTCGGTCATGGCCTCGGGCGCCGGGAGCGCCTTCGCCATGGCGGCGCCCGTCCTCGAGGCCATGGCCGCCACCGTCTATCGGCTGGGGGACACACCCGGCGTGGGCTCGAGCATGAAGCTCGTCAACCAGCTGCTCGCCGGGGTGCATATCGCCACCGCCGCCGAGGCGATGGCCCTGGGCATCCGCATGGGGCTCGACCCGGAGACCGTCTACGAGGTGATCACCCACTCGGCGGGCAACTCCTGGATGTTCGAGAACCGGGTGCCGCATATCCTCAAGGGCGACTACACGCCGCTCTCCGCCGTCGACATCTTCGTCAAGGACCTCAATATCGTCCACGAGACCGGGCGTGAGCTGGCGCTGCCGACCCCGGTGGCGTCTTCGGCACTGCAGCAGTTCACCGCGGCCAAGGGCGCCGGCTTCGGCCGAGAGGACGACGCGGCCGTGATCAAGGTCTACGAGCGGCTGTCGGGCATCACGCTGCCCGAGGCCGCCAACGACGCCGAAGGAGCCTGATCATGGCCATCGTGCTGGGTGCCATCGCCGACGACTTCACCGGGGCCACGGATCTCGCCAACAACCTGGTGCGCGCCGGCATGCGCTGTGTGCAGGCCATCGGCGTGCCGACCGCCGAGGCAGACATCGGTGATGTCGATGCGGTGGTGGTGGCGTTGAAGTCCCGCTCCTGCCCGGCAGGCGAGGCGGTGACGGAGTCCCTGTCAGCACTGGAGTGGCTGCAGGCCCGGGGTGCCAGGCAGATCTTCTTCAAGTACTGCTCGACCTTCGACTCCACCGACGCCGGCAATATCGGGCCCGTGGCCGATGCCCTCCTGGAGCGGTTGGGGAGTGCCCAGACGGTGATGGTCCCGGCCTTCCCGGCCAATCGCCGTACCGTCTATCAGGGCCACCTGTTCGTTGGCGATCGCCTGCTCAACGAGAGTGGGATGGAGCACCATCCGCTCAATCCGATGACCGAGGCCGACCTGGTGCGCTTCCTGAGCCGCCAGACTCCCCATGCGGTGGGCCTGGCGGCGCAGCCGGTGCTGGCCCGTGGTGCCGATGCCACACGCGACCATCTTCGTGGCCTGTCGGAACAGGGCGTGCGTCATGTGATCTGCGACACCCTGGACGAACGGGATCTCGAGGTGCTCGCCGAGGCACTGGTCGACTACCCCCTGGTGACCGGTGGGTCAGGGCTGGGGCAGGCGCTGCCTGAGCAGTATCGCCGCCGGGGCTGGCTTGACGAGGTTTCCGAGCCGGGGCGACTGTCGCCGGCCGCCGGCAGTGCGCTGGTGCTGTCGGGCAGTTGCTCGCGTGCCACGCTCGGCCAGGTCGACCACTTCCTCGAGCACCATCCCGGCTTCGCCCTGAACCCGCTGGCGCTGGCGGAGGGCGAGTCCCACCTCGCCGAGGCCCTGGCCTTCGCCCGCGAGTATCTGGCCGACGGCGGCCCGGTACTGGTCTATGCCTCCGCGGATTCCCAGCGCGTCAAGGAGGCCCAGGCGGCGCTCGGGGTCGAGCGTGCCGGTAGGGAGGTGGAGCAGGCCATGGGCCAGCTGGCGCGCACCCTGGTCGACGAGGGCGTCGGCCGGCTGGTGGTCGCCGGCGGCGAGACGTCCGGTGCGGTGGTCTCTGCGCTGGACGTCCGCCAGCTGCGTATCGGTGGCCAGATCGACCCCGGGGTGCCCTGGACCCAGGCGCCTCTGGCGGGCCGCGCGGCACCGCTGTCGCTGGCGCTCAAGTCCGGCAACTTCGGCGCAGAGGATTTCTTCACCCGGGCCTTCACCGTGCTGGAGGAACTGACCGCAGGGGAGGGGAGCGCATGAGCCGACACGACGAGACGCGACTGCGTGAACAGATCACCACGCTGGGCAAGTCGCTGTTCGACAGGGGCCTGACCATGGGCTCCAGCGGCAACATCAGCCTGCGGCTGGATGACGGCGGCTGGCTGATGACCCCCACCAACGCCTGCCTGGGTCGGCTGGACCCGGCGCGCATCTCGCGGCTCGACGGCGAGGGGCGCTGGCAGGAAGGCGACAGACCGACCAAGGAACACTTCCTGCACATGGCCATGTATGCCGAACGCCCCCAGTCCGAGGCCATCGTGCACCTGCATTCGACCCATTCGGTCGCGGTCTCCTGCCTGCCCGATATCGACCCCTGTGACTGCATTCCTCCCCTGACCGCCTATTACGTGATGCGAGTGGGCAAGCTGCCGCTGGTGCCCTACCACCTGCCGGGCGATCCTGCCCTGGGGGATGCGGTGCGCGGCCTGGCGGGGCAGCACAGTGCCGTGCTGCTCGCCAATCACGGCCCGGTCGTGGCTGGCAAGAGCCTGGAAGCGGCGGTCTATGCCACCGAGGAACTGGAGGAGACCGCCAAGCTCTATCTGCTGCTGCACGGCCGAAATCCGCGCGCCCTGACACCGGAACAGGTGGTCGAGCTCGAGGCTCGCTTCCCCCGCGACTGATCCGATTCCACAAGGACCCGACCATGATCCGACTGGCCGCCAACCTGAGCATGCTGTTTGCCGAGCATGATTTCCTCGACCGCTTTGCTGCGGCCGCCGAGGCCGGCTTTCGTGGAGTGGAGTATCTGTTTCCCTATGCCCATTCCCCCGAGGACATCAAGACCGCCCTGGATGAGGCCGGCCTCGAGCAGGTGCTGTTCAACCTGCCGCCCGGTGACTGGGAGGCGGGCGAGCGTGGCCTGGCCAGCCTGCCGGGCCGGGAGGCGGAGTTCCGTGATTCCGTGGCCGAGGCGCTGCGCTATGCCGAGGCACTCGACTGCCCCCGCGTGCATGCCATGGCGGGCCTGCTGCCGCCGGATGCCGACGAGGCGACCCGAACGGACCACCACGCGACCTATATCGACAACCTTCGCTTCGCCGCCGGGGAAGCGGCCCGGGCGGGTCGAGAGCTGTTGATCGAGCCAATCAATACCCGCGACATGCCCGGCTTCTTTCTGTCCCGCCAGGCCCAGGCCATGGCGGTGCTGGAGGAAGTGAACCAGCCCAGCCTGCGTCTTCAGTTCGATCTCTACCACTGCCAGGTCATGGACGGTGACCTGATCAAGCACCTGGAACGGCAATTCGACCGGATCGGTCATGTCCAGATCGCCGGGGTACCCCAGCGTCACGAGCCGGATGTCGGCGAGGTGCATTATCCGGCCATCTTCGATCGTCTCGAGGCCCTCGGCTACGGTGGCTGGGTCGGCTGTGAATATCGGCCGGCCGCTGGCACCCGCGAGGGCCTCGGGTGGGGCCGGGAACATGGCCTGAGGCCATGAGCGACGCATGAACCAAGACAACAAGAGGACACCAGACCCCATGCATATCGTCATCACCGGTGCGGCCGGCTTTCTCGGGCAGCGACTCGTCAACCAGTTGCTGGCCCGGGGCGAGCTCAACGGCAAGGCGATCACTCGCCTGACGCTGATCGACCAGGTCGAGGCCCCCAGGCCCGAGGCTGCCGGGATCGAGAGCGACTGCCTGGCGCTCGATATCACGGTTCCCGGCGCCCTCGACTCGGTCCTGCGGGCCCGGCCCGAGGTGATCTATCACCTGGCGGCGGTGGTGAGCAGTGCCGCCGAGGCGGACCTGGATCTCGGCATGCGGGTCAACTTCGATGCCACCCGTGCCCTGCTCGAGGGCTGCCGGGCCCATGGCCTGGCCGGCACGCGGTTGATCATGGCCAGCTCCGTGGCGGCCTATGGAGGCGACCTGCCCGATATCCTCGACGACATGACGGCGCTGTACCCGCAGAACTCCTACGGCACCCAGAAGGCGATGTGCGAGCTGCTGATCAACGACTACAGCCGTCGCGGCCTGGTCGATGGGCTGGTGTTGCGCCTGCCGACCATCGTGATCCGCCCCGGTCGCCCCAATGCGGCGGCCTCGAGCTTCGCCTCCAGCATCCTGCGCGAGCCGCTCAATGGCGAGGAGGCCGTCTGTCCGGTCCCCACCGACCTGGAGATGTTCGTGATGTCGCCGGGCAGGGTGGTCGAGGCGTTGCTGCACGGGGCCGAGTTGCCGGGCGAGGCGCTGGGGCCCTTCCGTGCCTTCATGCTGCCGGGCATTACCGTCAGCGTTGCCGGGATGCTCGATACCCTGCGCGAGGTGGGCGGCGACGAGGCCCTGGCGCGGGTTCGCCACGAGCCCGATGCGCGCATCCAGGCCATCGTCTCCGGCTGGCCGAGGCGATTCACTACCCGGCGGGCCGATCAGCTGGGCTTCCACAGCGACAAGGACTTCCGCGAGATCGTCGAGGCATTCCTGGACGAACGTGCCTGACCCCGGGGCCAACCGGCCCGGGGTCCTTCCCAAGCGTGTCACTGCAAAACGAGGTCATAACAATGAAAGCCACTTTCGCACGCCGTACCCTCGCCACCGCCATCGCCGGTGCCACCAGCGCCGCCCTGGCCATGACCGCCCTGAATGCTCAGGCGGCGCAGACCATCAACCTGGGGCATACCCTGTCGGACAGCTCGCACTATTCGGTGGGGGCCGATGCCTTCAAGGAGACCCTCGAACGGCTCAGTGACGGCGAGTTCGAGGTAGTGGAGCACACCTCAGGCGCGCTGGGCGGCGAGCGCGCCATGATCGAGGGCTTGCAGATCGGCACCGTCGACGTCGTGATCACCTCCACCGGGCCGCTGGGCAACTTCGTACCGGAAACCTATGTACTCGACCTGCCGTTCCTGTTCGAGGACTACGACCAGGCACGCTGCGTGCTGGACAGCGAGATCGGCCAGGAACTGCTCGACAAGATGGGCAACCATGACCTGGTGGGGCTCGCCTGGAGCGAGAACGGCTTCCGGCACATGACCAACAGCAAGCGCGCGGTGAAGACCCCCGCCGATGCCGAGGGCCTGAAGGTTCGCACCATGGAGAACAAGGTGCACATGGAGGCCTTCGAGCAGATGGGCGTGCATCCCACGCCCATGGCGTTCCCCGAGGTCTTCACGGCCCTTCAGCAGGGCACCGTGGATGGCCAGGAGAACCCCATCACGGTGATCGTGGCGACCAAGTTCTGGGAAGTGCAGGACCACCTCTCCCTGACCGGCCATGTCTATTCGCCGGCGGCCGTGCTGGGCTCCCCGATCCTCCTGGATGGGCTCTCCGAGGAGCAGCGCGGCTGGTTTGAGCAGGCGGCCCAGGCCTCGGCCGAGGCCACGCGTGAGGAGGTCTCGCGCCTCGAGCGGGAAGGCGTGGAGCTGCTACGCGAGAACGGCATGACCGTGGAAACGGATATCGACAAGGCGCCGTTCCAGGAGGCTGTCAAGCCTGCCTACCAGATCTACACCGACCAGTACGGCAGCGAGATGCTCGACCGGATCCGTGCCAGCGACTGCTGATCCGCCGAATCGACTCCCCCGGCATCCTGGCGGTGCCGGGGCCCTGCCTCACTGCGGGTGGACGAGATGCTGCAACTCTTTCTACGTATCGAGCGCCAGACCACGCGTCTGGCCCTGCTCGGTGCCGTTCTCATGCTGATCGTGTCGGTCACGCTGGGCTTCTACCAGGTACTGACGCGATTCGTCTTCGATGCCCCCTCGACCTGGTCCGAGGTCATCTCCCGGTCGGCCATGATCTGGTGCGTCTTCCTGGGGGCGGCCGCGGGCTTTCGGGGGGGCTTCATGATGTCCGTGGAGGTCATCTACAGGTTGGTGCCGGGACGCCGCCTGGTCTGGCTGGAGGTGTTGATCGCGCTGTGCTGCTCGATCGTGCTGGTCGTGCTGATCTACTTCGGCACGGCGATGATGCTGCGGGTGCGCAGCCAGATGCTCTCCGGCCTGGAGGTATCGATTGCCTGGGCATACGCCGCCATGCCCGTGGGGGCGAGCTTTGCCCTGGTGGCCGTCCTGGCCCGCCTGCTGGCCCAGGCCAGCGGCCTTGAAGCCATCGGGCCGGCCAACGAGGAGGCGGCGATCCCCGAGACACCGGCCGGGGTGGGAAGGCCCGAGGCACGCGCGGCCGATGACGCCGCTGCCCCATTCCGTGACAGGAGCGAACGCCCATGAATGCCGCCATCGGTCTGGCCCTGATCATCCTGTTCAGCCTGGGCGTGCCCATTGCCGTGTCCATCGTGCTGGCCTCGATCATCGGCATCGAGTTCTTCTCGCCGCTCCCCCTGCTGCTGGTCCCGCAGCAGATGTTCGTCGGCATCGACAACTTTCCCCTGCTGGCCATCCCCTTCTTCATCCTGGCCGGCAACCTGATGGCGGCGGGGGGCATCTCGCGCCGCCTCGTGGACCTCGCCAAGTCGCTGGTGGGCGGGCTGCAGGGGGGCCTGGCGATGACCTGCGTGCTGACCTGCATGATGTTCGCCGCGGTATCGGGGTCCAGCGTGGCGACCACCTTCGCCATCGGCTCGATCCTGATCCCCGCCATGGTCAAGCACGACTACCCGCGTCCGCTGGCGGCGTCGATCCAGGCGTCATCGGCCGAGCTGGGGGTGCTGATCCCACCCTCCATCCCGTTGATCCTCTTCGGGGTGAGCACCGATACCTCGATCGGCAAGCTGTTCATTGCCGGCATCGGGCCGGGCCTGCTGATCGGGAGCGCCCTGCTGCTGTTCCTCTACCTGTTCTGCAAGGTGCGCGGCTACGGCCTGCGGGACCGCGAGGACCGCCACGACTTTCCCACGGCCTTCAAGCGTGCCTGGCTGGCGATGCTGATGCCGGTGGTGGTGATCGGCGGCATCTACGGCGGCGTGTTCACCCCCACCGAGGCCTCGGCCGTGGCGGTGGTCTATGCCCTGATCGTCGGCGGGCTGATCTATCGGGAGCTCTCACTGGCCGAGCTGCTGCCCATCTTCAAGCAGAGCGTCATCTCGACCGCGGCGGTGATGCTGATCATCGCCGCGGCGGCGCTCTTCAGCTTCCTGATCAGCCGCTCGGGGCTGCCGGGCGAGGTGGCCGGCTGGGTGACCAAGGTCTTCGACAGCCCCATCTCCTTCCTGCTGGCGGTCAACGTGATGCTGTTGATCGTGGGGATGTTCATCGAGACGTCGGCGGCGATCCTGGTGCTGGCGCCGATCTTCACCCCCATCGCGGTCCAGTACGGGATCGACCCGGTGCACTTCGGCCTGATCGTCGTGGTCAACCTGGCACTTGGCATGTTCACCCCGCCCCTGGGCGTGAACCTCTTTGCCGCCTGCGCCGTGGCGAAGCTGTCGGTCGACCAGCTGCTGCCCTGGCTGATGCGCTTCGTGCTGGTGGTGCTGGCCTGCCTGATCGCGATTACCTACCTGCCCTGGATCTCGCTGGGGCTGGTCGACCTGCTCTACTGATCACAATGACAAGGAAAGACAACATGCATTCCCTTCCCCAGATGCCGCCGAGCCAGGCCCTGATCGGTGGCGAGTGGGTCGCGACCCAGGCGACCCTGGACGTGGAGGCGCCGTCATGCGGCGAGAGCATCACCTCCATCGCGCGCAGCCAGCAGGCGGATATCGAGCTGGCCGTCTCGGCGGCCGGCCGCGCCTTTTCCGGCCGGCTCGACGAATGGTCTCGCTGGACGGCCCGCCGGCGCAGCGAGTGGCTGCTGGCCTTCGCCACGGCCATCGAGGCCGATCACGAGCGGCTCGCCGCCCTGGAGTGCGTGGATACCGGCAAGCCGATGACCCAGGCGCGCGGCGACATCACCGCCTGTGCCCGCTATTTCCGGTTCTATGGTGGCGCGGCCGACAAGCTGCATGGCGAGACGATCCCCTTCGAGAACGACTTCGCCGTGATGACGCTGCGCGAGCCCTATGGGGTCTGCGGGCAGATCATTCCCTGGAACTACCCCGCGCAGATCTTCGGTCGCTGCGTCGCCGCGGCCCTGGCGGCCGGCAATACCGTGGTGCTCAAGCCCGCCGAGGACGCCTGCCTGAGTGTGCTTCGCCTGGCCGAGCTGGCCGTGGAGCATGGCCTGCCGGCGGGCGCGCTAAACGTCGTGCCCGGCCTTGGCCGCGAGGCCGGTGCCGCGTTGTCGGCGCACCCCGGCATCGATCACCTCTCCTTCACCGGTTCCCCGGAAACCGGCACCCAGGTGGCCCAGGCCGCGGCGGTCCACCATGTGCCGGTCACCATGGAACTGGGCGGGAAGTCGCCTCAGATCCTCTTCGCCGATGCGGACCTGGAGGCGGCGCTGCCCTTCGTGGTCCGCGGCATCATCCAGAACGCCGGCCAGACCTGCTCCGCGGGCAGCCGGCTGCTGGTGCAGCGAGAGGTGGCCGATGAGGTGCTGGGGCGGCTGGCCGAGCGCTTCGAGGTCCTGCGCTGCGATGCCGGCGAGGCGGACGCCGATTGCGGCCCGCTGATCAATGCCCGCCAGAAGGCGAAGCTGGAGGCCCGCCTGGAGGCGGCCCGCGCCGACGGCATCCGCACCCTGGCCCGCGGTCGGCTGGCGGAGGGGGCGCCCGCCGGCGGCCACTTCGTGGTGCCGCAGCTGCTGGTCGATATCCCCGCCGGTCACGAGGTGCTGCGCGAGGAGCTGTTCGGGCCGGTCCTGGCGGTGCAGGTCTTCGACGACGAGGCGGAGGCCCTGGCACTGGCCAATGGCACCGACTTCGGCCTCTGCGCCGGCATCTGGACCCGCGACGGCGGTCGCCAGCTGCGCCTCGCCAAGGGCGTGCGCAGCGGCCAGGTCTTCGTCAACAACTATGGTGCCGCCGGCGGGATCGAGCTGCCCTTCGGTGGCGTCGGCCGCTCCGGGCATGGTCGCGAGAAGGGCTTCGAGGGGCTGCGCAGCTATACACGCATCAAGACCATCGCGATCCACCACGGATGAGCAGGGAGGCAACGATGACACAGACACTGCGTATCGGCCTGGTCGGGGCCGGTCTGATGGGCCACGGCATCGCCCGCAACATCCTCCGGGGCGGCTATCCGCTGACGATCCTGGAGCATCCCGGCAACCAGCCGGTGGATGATCTGGTAGAGGCGGGGGCCCAGCTGGCGAGCACGGGGCGCGAGGTGGCCGAGGCTGCGGATGCGGTGCTGCTCTGCGTGACCGGCTCGCCCCAGGTCGAGGCGGTGCTCTTCGAGCCCGGCGGGGTGCTGGAGGGCCTGGCGCCGGGGGGCTTGGTGATCGACTGCTCCACGGCGCTGCCGAGCTCCACGGCCCGGGTCGCCGATCGGGTGGTTCAGGGCGGCGGCCACTTCATGGATGCCGCCATGACCCGGACCCCCCGGGAGGCGGAGGAGGGGCGCCTGAACCTGATCGTGGGGGCCCCTCCGGCGCTGTTCTCACAGGTGCGGCCGCTGCTCGAGAGCTTCGCCGAGAACATCACCCATGCCGGCGGGGTGGGGGCCGGGCACACCCTGAAGCTTTTGCACAACTTCGTCTCGCTGGGCTTCTCGGCGGTGCTGGCCGAGGCGGCCGCGGCCTCGCGCCGGGCGGGCATCGACGATGCGGCCTTCCTCGAGGTGGTGGGCAAGGGCGGCGGGGGCGGGGTGGTCTTCGACCGCCTGCGGCCCTTCATCGCCGAGGGCGACGCGTCCGGCTTCCGCTTCAGCGTGGCCAATGCCACCAAGGACCTGGGCTACTACCATGCCATGACCGACGAGCTGGGGGCCGGTCGCAAGGTCGCCGAGGCGGTGGAGGCGCTGTATGCGGGGATCGACGACCAGGGCCTGACGGTGCCGGAAGTCATCCGTGTCCTGGAGGGGGAAAAGGGCTGATGGAGGCACGCCCGTGATGGCAGGGCGGTCGGGCGCCGGGCTCTCCCACCGCCAGCAGGGCCTGCTGCTGACCGGTGGCGGGGCGCTGATCATGTCGCCGGATGCCCTGCTGATCAAGCTGGCGGCCCTGCCGGATGCCGAGATCCTGATGTGGCGGGGGCTCCTCTCGGCGCTGGGGTTCCTGGTGATCGCCCTGGCGCGCTACGGCCGCGGCACCCTGGCCGCCTACCGGCGCTGCGGCGGCACCGGCATCGCCGTGGCGCTGCTCTTCAGCCTGACGACCTGCGGCTTCGTGCTGGGCAACCAGTACACCAAGGCGGGCAACGTCCTGCTGATCCTTGCGGGGGCGCCGCTGATCGCCGCCCTGCTGTCCCGCGCGATCCTTGCCGAGCGACTGCCGCGGCGTACCTGGCTGGCGATCGGGCTCTGCATGCTGGGCATCGGGATGATCGTGATCGACGACACCGGGGCCGGCTCCTGGGTGGGCAACGCCTTCGCCCTGATGGCCGCCACCACCCTGGCGCTCAACTTCACGCTCTGCCGTCGGCGCCCCGGCGTGGACATGAGCCCGATGCTGGTGTTCAACGGCCTCATCGTGGGCGGTGGCGCTGCCCTGGCGCTGTGTCTGGGCGGTGGCGGGATCGACATGCCGCCCATCGATCGCTGGCTGCTGGTGGTCCTGCTGTGCCTGTTCATCGTGCCGACGGGCGTGACCCTGCTGCAGCGCGGGCCCCTCTACCTGCCCGCCGCCGAGGTCGGCCTGCTGCTGCTGCTGGAGGTGGTGGTGGGCACCCTCTGGGCCTGGTGGCTGCTGGGCGAGACCCCGGCACCGATCGCCCTGGTCGGGGGCGGGCTGGTGCTGGGCACCCTGGTGACCAAGGGGCTCTACGAGCGGCGCCTGGAACTGCGCCTGCGCGGGGCGATGACCTCCCGTTGAAGATATACCCGATTATGCCCGGAAGTGGGTGTCCAGCCGATGGTGGAAGCGGGCGAAGGCCTCGCGGGCGCTGGCCAGGGCGATTTCCCTCTCCCCCGGCGGACAGAGCGCCTCGAGTTCGGCCAGGCGCCGCGACCACTCCCCGGGGGGCATGGCCAGGGAGAAGAAGGCGTGCGGCACCCCGGGGCCCAGGGTCCGGCGCAGCCGGTCGGCAATCACCCGGCCGCCCAGGCGGGAGCCCTCCAGCACGTAGAGCTCTCCCGCCAGGGTGGCGGGGGAGGCCGGGGGAGGTGCGGCATCGGCGGCGAGCGCCTCCGGTGTCAGGCCGAGGGTGCCGAGGTCATCGGCGAGGCGAGGCAGCCGCCGTGGCACCCGGAGTCGCAGCCCGAGCCGGGAGATCTCGCGGCAGACGCGGTTCTCCAGCGCCGCATGGGCGGGATAGAGCGCCTGCAGCGAGGCGGCGTAGGCCTCCCGGGTCAGGGTGGGGGCGAGCAGGCACTGCAGCGCCGGGTGATGGTCCAGGGCGCGGTGGGAATCGCGGGTGGCATCGCGCAGCTGACGGGCCAGCGGTGGGGTAGGGGGGCTCATCGGCGCTCCGGAACGTGACCTGGGTCGCATGGGCCGCGAAACCCCCTTCCCGAAGCGGAGCCGGCCCGTTACGCTGCCTGCCACGATACCATCCCGAATCGGAGGAGTGCCCGTGGCCATTTCCTGTTATGCCGACCTGCTGGACGAGGCGCGTGCCCAGCCAGAGCCGCAGCGCCTGCTGTTCGTCTTCACCCGCGCCGAGCTGCCGGACCATCCCAGCGAGGAGCAGCGGCGTCGCTTCGAGCAGGGCGAGGGCGGCGTGCTGACCCCGGTGGTCTGCGTCGACAAGGCCCCCGAGGAGCTCTCCGACATGGCCGCGCTGGTGGCGGAATCCCGGGAGACCGGGGCCGACTGGGACATCGTCTTCGTGGCGGCCCTGGCCGGCGAGGACGCCCAGGCCCAGGCCGAGCAGCACCTCAACCGCATGGTGGAGTCGCTCAAGATGGGCAACATCTCGCAGTTCCTGGCCTTCGACCGCCAGGGCGAGGCGGTGAGCATCGGCTGACGCCTGCCGTCATGGACCATAGGGTTGAATTATCAGGTCCATGACGCCATTCAATTTACGCTATCGGGAGATACGGGCTACCATGCGCCCCGTATCGCCGTCACCCATTCAACGAAAGTCGAAAGGAGCACTACCGAATGTCGCTGCTGAACACCGAAGTCAAGCCGTTCAAGGCCACTGCCTACCACAATGGCGAGTTCATCGACGTCACCGAGGAGAGCCTGAAGGGCCAGTGGAACATCTTCTTCTTCTATCCGGCCGACTTCACCTTCGTCTGCCCCACCGAGCTGGGTGACCTGGCAGACAACTACGAGGAGTTCAAGAAGCTGGGCGTCGAGATCTACAGCGTCTCCACCGACACCCACTTCACCCACAAGGCGTGGCACGACAGCTCGGAGACCATCAACAAGCTGCAGTATCCGATGCTGGCCGACCCGACCCACGCCATCTCGCGCAACTTCGAGGTGCTGATCGAGGAAGACGGCATCGCCGAGCGCGGCACCTTCGTGGTCGACCCCGACGGCAAGATCCAGATCATCGAGCTGAACGCCGGCAACATCGGCCGCAACGCCGAGGAGCTGCTGCGCAAGGTCAAGGCCGCCCAGTACGTGCGCGCCAACCCGAACGAAGTCTGCCCGGCCAAGTGGGAAGAAGGCGAAGAGACCCTGTCTCCGTCCCTGGACCTGGTCGGCAAGATCTAAGCGATCTGCCCCCCGCCGGCGAGGCCCCTCACGGCCTCGCCTGCCCCGCCCGGGTATCCCCTGCCCGGGCCCTGATTCCGGAAGCATGAGCGAACTGGGCTTCCCCGCACGGGACGTCCCGGCCCCCTCATGCCTCCACCCCGACACCCGAACATGAAGGAATGTCGCTGTCATGTTGGACGACAATCTGAAAAGCCAGCTCAAAGCCTATCTGGAAAAGGTCACCCAGCCCTTCGAGATCGTCGCGTCCCTCGATGACGGCGCCAAGTCGAAGGAACTGCACGGTCTGCTGACCGACATCGTCGGCCTGACCGACAAGATCACCCTCAAGCTCGATGGCCAGGACGCGCGCCGCCCCTCCTTCGCGCTCAATCGCCCGGGCGAGGAGACCGGCCCGAGTCGGGAAACTGGAGTCGTGTTCGCCGGCCTGCCCATGGGCCACGAGTTCACCTCCCTGGTGCTGGCGCTGCTGCAGGTGGGTGGCCATCCGCCCAAGGCCAGCGACGAGGTCGTCGAGCAGATCAAGGGCCTCGAGGGCGAGCTCCGCTTCGAGACCTACTTCTCGCTCTCCTGCCAGAACTGCCCGGACGTGGTCCAGGCGCTCAACCTGATGGCGATCCTCAACCCGGGCGTCCACCATGTCGCCATCGACGGCGCGCTGTTCAAGGACGAGGTGGAGGAGCGCCAGGTGATGTCGGTGCCGAGCATCTACCTCAACGGCGAGCCCTTCGACCAGGGCCGCATGAGCCTGGAGCAGATCCTGGCGAAGGTGGACACCGGCGCCGCCGAGCGCGAGGCCGCCAGGCTCGGCGAGAAGCCGACCTTCGATACCCTGATGATCGGCGGCGGCCCGGCCGGCGCCGCGGCGGCGGTCTATGCCGCGCGCAAGGGCATCCGCACCGGGGTGGCCGCCGAGCGCTTCGGCGGCCAGGTGCTCGACACCATGGCCATCGAGAACCTCATCTCCGTGCCCCATACCGAGGGCCCCAAGCTGGCCGCGGCGCTGGAGGAGCACGTCAAGGAGTACGAGGTCGACATCATGAACCTGCAGCGGGCGGTCAAGCTGGTGCCCGGCCGGCCCGGCGAGGAGCACGAGGTGCAGTTCGAATCCGGCGCCAGCCTTAAGAGCCGGACCCTGGTGCTTGCCACCGGCGCCCGCTGGCGCGAGCTGGGCGTGCCCGGCGAGGCCGAGTACCGCAACAGGGGCGTGGCCTACTGCCCCCACTGCGACGGTCCGCTGTTCAAGGGCAAGCGCGTGGCGGTGATCGGCGGCGGCAACTCCGGCGTCGAGGCGGCCATCGACCTGGCCGGCATCGTCGGCCACGTCACCCTGATCGAGTTCATGGACGAGATGCGCGCCGACGCCGTGCTGCAGAAGAAGCTGAAGAGCCTGCCCAACGTGGAGATCATCCTCGGCGCCCGCACCACCGAGGTGAACGGCGACGGCACGCGGGTCAACGGCCTCACCTTTGAAGAGCGCGCCAGCGGCGAGATCCGCCAGGTCGAGCTCGAGGGCGTCTTCGTGCAGATCGGCCTGGTGCCCAACACCGAGTGGCTTCAGGATTCGCCCATCGAGCTCTCCGAGCGCGGCGAGATCGTGGTCGACGCCCACGGCATGACCTCGGTGCCCGGCATCTTCGCCGCCGGCGACGTGACCACCGTGCCCTACAAGCAGATCGTCATCGCCATGGGCGAGGGTTCCAAGGCCGCCCTGGGCGCCTTCGACTACCTCATTCGTCAGTGACACGCGTTCGCCAGTGATGCACCCCCGGGGCGTCGTCGACGCCCCTGGGCCCTTCCCCTGCCCCCGCCGGTGTACCGGCGGGGGCAGGGTCGTTCATGGCCGGCGCCTTACGCCTGAGCGGCGCTCTCCGTCGCCTGCTCCACGCGGTTGCGCCCGTTCTGCTTGGCCCGGTACATCGCCTCGTCGGCCCGCGCGACCAGGCGCTTGCGGGTATCGCCGGGGTGCCAGCTGGCCACCCCGACGCTGATGGTCACACGGCCCAGCTCCCCCAGCTCGACCTCCTCCACGCACCGGCGCAGGCGCTCCGCCAGGGGGAGCGCCCCCTGCCCGTCGCAGTGGCTGGCCAGCACCAGGAACTCCTCGCCGCCCCAGCGCCCCAGGGTGTCGCTGTCGCGCAGGGTGGCCTGCAGGGCCCGGGTGATCTCGACCAGCACCCGATCCCCGGCCTCGTGGCCGTGGGTGTCGTTGAACTGCTTGAAGTGGTCCACATCGAACAGCAGCACCGCGCAGGGGTAGCCGTAGCGCTCGGCGGCGTTCAGGGCCGCATCGATGGCCTGCTCCATGCGATAGCGGTTCCAGCTGCCGGTCAGGCTGTCGCTGAAGGCCAGCGACTGCAGCTGCTCGTTGACTCGGCTCAGCTGAACGTTCAGCCGGTGGATCTGGTGGCCGGAGGCCAGCACGGCGAGGTCCTCGGCGAGGTCGCCGGCGGCGCGGCGCTCGATGGCGCCCCAGGCCCGGCTGCGCCCCGCGACCTCCTCCTGCCACTGGGCGAAGGAGCGGCGCGGGGTCATGACCAGCCTGCCATCCCGTTCCATGGGCACGTCCTCGGGCTTGCCGGCCCAGCGCCTCGCCTCGCGCTGCTCGTGCCGGAACAGCATCAGCCAGGCGGGCCGGTGCTCGTCGGTGGGCAGCGGGGCGGCGAGCAGGCCGCAGAGGTCACCCTGCTGCCACTCGGCCAGCGGCGTCTCCCCCAGCGCCTGGGTGGACCAGGGCGTGTCGTGGCGCTGGTGGCGGCCGAGCCACACTGCCATCGCCTTGAGCCGACGGTCGTCCGGCCGCCGTCCGACCCCCTGGACCCTGTCTTCCTGGACCAGCGCCACCCCGGCGGCACGCAACAGGTCGAGCCACTGCTGGCCGTGGCGCTTGACCATCTCGCCGGGGTCGACCAGCAGCCCGCGCTCCCCGGCCAGCAGGTCGCGGCTGTCGTGGATACTCTGCAGCAGTCGGGCCTCGGCACGGGCGCGTATCAGCATCAGTCGCGGAAGGGCGATCTGCACCAGGGCGCGTGCGGCATCCCGGTCCGCCGCTGACAGGGGACTGGGGCGCAGGCCATGGCAGGCCAGCAGGCCCCACAGCCGTCCCTCGTCATGCATGGCGATGGAGAGGGAGGCGCCCACCCCCATGTTGCGCAGGTACTCCTGGTGGATGGGGGAGACCGCGCGCAGCACGCCCCGCGAGAGGTCCAGCGGGGCGGGATCCTGCGGGTCAGTGGCGGGCACCAGCGGGACCGGGTCCGCGGCGGCATCGGGGATGCTTCGAACCCGGTTGATGTCATAGAGCCGGCGGACCTGGGCGGGGATGTCGCTGGCCGGGAAGTGGTGTCCCAGGAAGCTCTCGGTCGGGGGCAGGCGGTGCTCGGCGACCACCCGGCCGTTCCACTGTTCGTCGAAGCGGTAGACCATCACCCGCTCGTGACCGGTGAGTCGCTGGACCATGCGGGTCAGGGCGTTGAGCAGTCGCTCCTCGTCATCGATCTCGCCCACCTGGACCAGCCATTCGTTGACCAGGGCCAGCAGGCGCCGCTCATCGGGGCGGGCAAGGGGCTCGAGCTCTACCACCAGCCGCGCGCCGCTGCGATAGGCGACCACGTGCAGGTGGTGCTCATGCCCCTTCACCCTGAAGCGGGTGGTGAGCGCCGCAGGGAGTCGCTCCTGGTCGGTCAGCTCCCGCTGCAACCGGTCGTACAGCCGCTCGCCGAGGAGCTCGCGGGGCGCGCGGCGCAGGGCCTCGGCGACGCCGATCCCGAGCACCTCCTCGAGGTTGGCACTCACCTGCCGGACCTGGCGCATGGCGCCATCCAGGCTGATCAGGCACCCCGCCGGCTGGATGGCCCCCGGGATGTGCACCGGCTCCCGCGCGCAGGCCTCCAGGGCGGCGGCGATCTGGGCATCGCTGTAGCGTGTGGGGGCGTTCAAGGGTTGGTGTTCCTCGTAGGGTCTGGCGATGACCCTACACCCTTGCCGGAGCGGCGTGAACTGCCTGGCACTACCGGCCCGGGCACGAAGATTGCGTCACCCCCTCGCCCTTGGGATAGTGGGGCCGTCGTTGCCTGCCCTCGGCCAGGCCGACAGCTCCCCCGCACCGGTTTGCCGGGGAGGAGACCGCCGAGCACTGACAAGGAGTCGCCGATGTCGAGCTGTGCGCGAGTCGCGGGGCACTGCGGCCGCTGCGAAGGGGAACTGCCCTTCGACTTCACCATGGCCTTCCAGCCGATCGTCGACGTGGACGCGGCGCGGGTCACCACCTACGAGGCGCTGGTACGGGGGCCGGGAGGGGAGTCGGCCTGGAGTGTTCTCGCCCAGGTCACCGATGAGTTGCTCTACCGCTTCGACCAGGCGTGCCGGGTGCGGGCCATCGAGATGGCCAGCGCGCTGGGCATGCGCGAGAACCTCTCGATCAACTTCCTGCCCAACGCGGTCTACGAGCCCGAGGCCTGCATCCAGGCGACCCTGGACGTCTCGGCGCGGGTCGGCTGGCCCACCGAGCGCATCGTCTTCGAGATCACCGAGACCGAGCGGGTCAGGGACCGCCAGCACCTGCGCAGCATCATCGAGGCCTATCGCGCCATGGGCTTCGCCACGGCGCTGGACGACTTCGGCAACGGCTACGCCAACCTGGACCTGCTCACCGACCTCACCCCCGACCGCCTCAAGGTCGACCGCGAACTGATCATGGGCTGCGACGGCGACCGGCGCCGCCAGGTCCTGCTGCAGGCCGTGAAGTCACTGGCCGACGAGCTCGACATCCTGCTGATCGCCGAGGGCGTGGAGACCCGGGAGGAGGCACTGTGGCTGGCGCGCGCCGGCATTACCCGTCAGCAGGGCTACTTCCATGCGCGGCCGGCGGTGGCCGCCCTGGCCGAGGACCTGGGGCCGGCGCTGGCGGCGCTGCGCGACGAGAGTCGCCGGCCGCGCGGCTGAAGCGGCATCAGCCGACCAGCCACAGGAAGGGCAATAGCGAGAGGGCGAGCACGGCGCCGACGAGCAGGGCGAGCAGCAGCGTGCGGATCGGCTGGCGCGCCAGGCGCCGCCAGAGGGTAGGGGCCTCGCCGCGTTCGGCGAGGGCATCATGCTCGCGCCGCATGCGCTCGCCGAGGGCCTGCTGGTAGGCGTCGATCAGCTCACGGGCCCGCGCCAGCTCGTGCGGGTCCCGCAGCCAGATCGCGGCCACGCCGAGCCCCCAGAAGCCCGCCCGGGTCTCGAAGGTCTCCAGGCCGTGCTCGTCGAGCAGCCGGCGAACCTCCTCGGCCTCCTCCTCCGGCACGTTGCGCAGGTGAAACAACAGCACGGCCACGCCTTCTCCTCCTCTCGATCCCTGCGAACCCTGTGCGGTCCGCTCAGCGCCCGGCCTCGTCGCAGAGGCGGCGCAGGCGTTCGATCGCCTCGCCGGCGCCCTCCAGGCCGAAGACCATGAACCAGGGGTCGTCGGGGCCGCGCATCATGCGCAGGCGCAGCAGTTCCCCCTCGGCCATCTCCTCGAGCAGCAGGTCCAGGTCGGGGAGCGCGAAGCGCACGTAGAAGCCATCGTCGCCACGCTCGGTGACGAAGGCGGCGATGCCACTGTGGATGGTCGCCTGATCGACGCGCAGGTCGGCGGGCACGCGGTTCACCGTGGCGCTCTCGGCCTGGTTCTCGGCGAGGGCCACGCGCAGCTCCAGCCATGGCACGTCGCAGGCCCCGGCGCTGGCGTTGACGCTGAAGATGGCGTCGCTGTAGCTCTGCTGGTCGATGGCGCGGAAGTGGCGCTCCTCGCCCAGCGACAGCACGAGGGAGTGCCAGCCGCCATGGGCCTGGACATCGCCGGTGTTGTAGTCGGTGGCCGACGCGGCGCCGGCCAGGGCCAGGCAGAGCGGCAGCAGAAAGGGGGCGAGACGGTTGAGGCGGGGCATGGCGTGGCGCTTCCTGGGGCGGCGATGCGCCGAGGCTAGCACGGAGGCCAGGGGCTGTCCTGCCCCCGGCGCCCGCGCGCGTCAGTCGTGGCCGGACATATCGCCCATGCCCTGGTCGACATCGCCACCCAGTTCGCCGCGGCCCAGGCGCCCCAGCAGGTCGAGGTCGATCTCATCGAAGACCACCAGCTCGCCGCCGTGCGCCTCGCGGAAGGCCTCGGCGTCGGCCTCGACGGCGAACGAGGCCAGGGTGTGGCCCATGGCGCCGCGCCGATCGTGGCCTACCACGTACCAGGCCTCCTCGGCGCGGATGAACGCCTCGTCCGACGGCTCCCCCCAGGGGGTCACGCCGATGTCGTGGACATAGGCGTGGGAGACCTGGGTCTCGTTCTCGGGCTGCTTGAGGAAGGCGAAGAGGTCCATGGTGGAGCAGAACTTCAGCGCCTCGCCCTGCTTCTCCATGAAGGCCTCGCCCTTGGGGCCGGGGTGCTCGGAGATCAGCATGCCGCAGACATGGCAGCTGTCGCCCGCCTCGATGGGCTGGGCGGCGGCCAGCGCCTCGGGCTCGGACTCACCGCAGGCGGCGAGCAGCAGGGCGGTGATCAGCAGCAGCGGCAGGATGAGTCGTTTCATGGGGTCTCTCTACGGGAGTGGCGATAGGAATCGGCAAGCGGTCAGGCGGCACGGCGGCGGAAGCGCAGCAGCGCCAGGCCCAGGGGCACCAGGATCCAGGCCACCAGGATGGCGGTGACCACGGCGGGTCGGAAGGCGCCGCCCTCGGCGATGGAAGTCAGGCCGGTGTAGCTGCGGGCGGCCTCGAAGCCGGCCAGGTTGAGCAGGCGGAAGCATTCGGTGGGGTTGAGCAGCAGCAGCCAGGGCAGCCAGTCGCCCCCCCGCTCGACGCTGACCAGCAGCGCCAGCAGGCCCAGGTCGAAGACCAGCACGAACAGGAACCACACCACCAGCGCCAGGCCGGCGGCGCGGGCCTTCTCGGTGACCCAGACGCTGATCAGGTAGGCGAAGGCGATGAACACCCAGCCGAGCAGGATGCTGCTGCCGATCAGCAGGGCCATGCCGGCGGCCAGCTCGGTCAGCGCCACGCCCTCGGCACCCAGCGCGATCACCGCTCCGGCGACGGAGAAGCCCAGCGCCGTGGCGGCGGCCAGGATCAGGCCGTGGCCGAGGAACTTGCCGAGCAGCAGCTGGGTGCGGCTGATGGGGTAGGTGAGCAGCAGCAGCAGGGTGCCCGCCTCCTGTTCGCCGACCACGGCATCGTAGGCCAGCAGCAGGGCGATCAGCGGGATCAGGAACACCGCGAGCGTGGCCAGGCTGACCACGGTGGTGGCAAGCGACGTGAAGCCCAGGCCGCCGCTGGCGGCGGCCCCGAACCAGGCGATGCCCACGGCGAGGAAGGCCAGCACCAGGGCGATGGCCAGCACCCAGCGGTTGCGCAGGCCGTCGCGGAACTCCTTGCCGGCGATGGTCAGGATGGCATTCATCGGGCGTCTCCTCGTTGCTCGGGCGAGAGGCCGGCGGAGAAGTGGGTGTAGAGGTGCTCCAGGGTCGGCGGCAGCAGCTCGATGTCCTCGATGCCGGCGGTGTCGGTGAGCCGGCGCAGCACGGCGAGCTTGGCGTCCGGCGGCACCGTCAGCGTGACCTCGTGGCCGTTGACGGGGTTGGCCGCGATGCGCGGGTCTTCCCAGCCGGCCAGGCGCGCCGCGAGGTCGCCGTCGCTGCCATGGCCCCGGGCGCGCACGGTGATCGGCAGAGCAGCCTGCTGGCGCAGCTCCGCCAGGCTGCCCAGCGCCAGGCGCTTGCCGCCGCCGAGGATCAGTGCGCGGTCGATGTAGGGCTCGACCCCGGGCAGCACATGGGAGGAGAGCAGCACCGTGCAGCCGCGCTCGCGCAGGCTTCGCACCGTGTCGTAGAAGTCGCGGGTGGCGGCCGGGTCGAGGCCGGTGGTGGGCTCGTCGAGCAGCAGCAGGCGCGGGTCGCCGAGCAGCGCCTGGGCGAGGCCCAGGCGCTGGCGCATGCCCTTGGAGTAGGTCTTCACGCGTCGGCGGGCGGCGTGGCCGAGGCCCACCTGGTCCAGCAGCTCGTCCACCTGGCGTCGGTCGACCCGCTTGAGCCGTGCGAAGTAGTCGAGCACCTCGCGGCCGCTCAACTGCTCGTAGAAGCTGACGTTCTCGGGCAGGTAGCCCAGGCGGCGGCGCAGCGTCTCGGCGTGGCTGCCGTCGGGGGCGCCGCCGAGCACCGCCACGCGCCCTGCGCTTGGCGAGAGCAGCCCGAGGATCAGGTGCATGGTGGTGGTCTTGCCGGCGCCGTTGTGGCCCAGCAGGGCCAGTACCTCGCCCTCGCTCACCTGGAGGTCGAGGGCGTCGAGGCGCACCAGCTCGCCGTCGCGGCGGGTGACGCCCTGGAAATCGATCACCGCGGTCATGCGCTGGTGTCTCCGAGGTTGTGTTGGTTCAAGCCGGGTTCATCCAGGTCGGGTTCGTTCATCAGTGGATGGCTGTCCTTGACCCCCTGGGGGCGGAACACCGGGAACTGACGCTGTACCCAGCGCAGCGCCAGCACTGCGGGGCTATGCATCAGCAGCCGCGCCACCGGGTAGCGCCACAGCAGGCGGTCCATGGCATCGTTGGGTTCAAAGGGGGTGTCGCCGATGCCGTCGCCGGCCAGGTCCCAGCCCAGGTAGTCGCTCCAGTGGTTGCCGCGCCCCGCCTCGGACCACTCCTGGGCCCGGGTAGCCACGTACATCACCTGCTGGCGGTTGTCGACGAAGGCATTGCCCACCAGTTCGTTGTCCTCGGAGCCGGCGGTGAGGTGGATGCCGATGTCGCTGTCGGCGAAGCGGTTGGCCTCGAAGCGATTGTACTGGGCGTTGTAGACGAACAGCGCCTTGCCCTCGCCGCCGCTGACCAGCCCCTGGCCCTGGGCGTCGCGGCGCTGGTGGACGCCGCTGACGCGGTTGCCGCGCAGGGTGGAGTGAGTGATGTTGTTCATCAGGATGCCGTAGTGGCGGTCGTCATCCGAACGGTTGCCGATCACCTCGAGTCGCTTGGACTGCATCAGCGCGTACCCGGTGCGGGTGTCGCGGGTGCTGTTCCCCTCCAGGCGGTTGTCGTGGGCGTACATGTAGTGCACGCCGTAGCGCAGGTCCTGCATGTGGTTATCGCGCAGCAGGCTGTGGCTGCTGGTATCGATGTAGATGCCGTCGCGGGTGTGGCGGATGTCGTTGCCGGCCACGGTGACGTCCCGGACGTTGAACAGGTGCACGCCGTTGCCGCGATCCTGGGAGCGCAGCGATTCGTCGCCGCGGATCACGTTGTCGAGCACCCGTACCCCGGTCACGGCGTCGAGCCAGATGCCGAAGCCGGGGCCTTCGAGGCGCGAGTCGCGGATCACGCTGCCGGTGGCACTGGCCTCGACGAAGAGGCCGGCATCCATGTCGGTGAGGTTGGCGCCCCAGTTCTCGATTGCCACGCCCTCGATCACGATATCCGGGGCCTCGAGCACCACGGCGTGGCCCTCGCCGCCGCCGTCGATCACCGCACCCGGCTCGCCCGAGAGGGTCAGGGTACGGTCGATGACCAGCGGCCCGGGGTAGCGTCCTTCGGGTAGCATCAGGCGGTCACCGCTGCCGGCCTGCTCGATGAGCGGCTGCAGCGGCTCGCCGGGGCGAGCCGTCAGGTCGGCGGCCAGCAGGCCGCCCGGCAGCCACAGGAGCAGCCAGGCGGCAAGAAATAGTCGAGGGACGACGTCTCGCAGTCGTCGGGTCATGCATCTCTCCAGGAAAAGGCGGGGCCGGGCGTCTGCCCGGCCCCGATGGGTGCTATCAGGCCTTCTCGACCAGCATGCGGCCGGTCATCTCCATGTGCATGGCATGGCAGAACCACGAGCAGTAGTACCAGTACACCCCGGGCCTGTCGGCGGTGAAGGTGACGCTGGAAGTCTGCTGCGGGCCGATCTCCATGGAAGCCCCGTGATTGACCATGACGAAGCCGTGGGTCAGGTCCTCCACCTGGTCGAGGTTGGTCACCACCACGGTCACCTCGTCGCCCTGCTTGACCTTGAACTCGGTGAGGCCGAACTGCGGGGCGATGGAGGTCATGTAGACCCGCACCCGGTTGCCGTCGCGAATCACCTTGTTGTCGCTTTCCAGGGTGACGCCATCGGCCTCGGCCATGGCCACGGTCTCGGCGAAGTAGGGGTCGTCACGCGTCCAGGTCCGCGCAGGGTTGAGCTGGTCGGCGCGCAGCAGGATGCAGTCGTGGGGCTCGGCGAAGGTGGGGCCGTCGTGGACCAGCTTCATCTCCTCGCCGGAGATGTCGATCAGCTGGTCGTTCTCCGGGTGCAGCGGGCCCACCGGCAGGAAGCGGTCCTTGGAGAACTTGGAGAGCACCACCAGCCACTTGCCGTCTGCGTCCCGGGACTCGGTGAGGCTGGCGTGGTTGTGGCCCGGCTGGTAGTGGACGTCGAGCTTCTGGCGCAGGTAGTTCACCTCCTCGCCGTTGTAGGCGCGGATGGCGTCCTCGATGTTCCACTTGGCCACCTGGCTGTCGATGAACAGGGTGGTGTAGGCGTTGCCGCGGCCATCGTAGGTGGTGTGCAGCGGCCCCAGGCCCAGCTCCGGTTCGCCGACCACGGTGTCGCGCGGTTCGATGGCGTCATCGAACAGCTCGGGGAGCTTGTCGATGGCGATGATGGTGCAGGTCGGCGAGAGCTTGCCGTTGGCGATGAAGTACTTGCCGTCCGGCGAGGTGTTGAGACCGTGGGGGTTCTTGGGCACCGGGATGTAGCGGGTCAGCTTCGAGCCCTTGCGGCCGTCGAGCACCGGCACCTCGCTGTCGCCCAGCGTCTCGTGGTCACCGGCTTCCACGGCGGCCTCGATGGCCTCGACATCGAACACCACCACCCAGTCGCGCTCGGCGCGCATGGTGTCGGCCAGGGTCATGCCCTTCTCGGAGTTGTAGCAGGTCGAGGCTACGAAGCGGCCGGTGTAGTCGGCGTCGGTGTTGTCGAGGTTGCCGTCGACGATCACCTGCCAGGCCACCTCCATGCTCTCGGCATCGATGGCGTTGAACATGGTGAAGTAGTTCTCCGGCGTCTCCAGGTCGCGGCCGTCGTTGACCTGGGGAATCGGCAGTTCGGCATTGGCGAAGACGTACTTGGTGTGCGGCACCTTCTGCAGGCGCAGGCCGTGGATCGCCTGGACGTTGGGGATGGTGGTGATCTTGTCCGTCTTCATGATGTCGAGACGGATACGCGCCACCCGAGTGTTGGCCTTGTCGTTGATGAACAGGTACTTGCCGTCGTAACGGCCATCGGTCATGGAAATGTGCGGGTGGTGGCAGTCGCCGTTGAGGAAGCGCGCCGAGTCGCCGAGGATACGCCTTGACTCGTTGGTGATGCCCCAGCCGGTGGCGCTGTCGATGTTGAACACCGGGATGCGCATCAGCTCGCGCATGGAAGGGATGCCCAGCACCCGGACCTCGCCCTGGTGGCCGCCGCTCCAGAAGCCGTAGTACTCGTCGAGCTCGCCGGGCGCGACCTCGATACCGTTCTCGGCGGCCTGGGCCTCGCGACTGCTCATCAGCGCCCCGGCGCCGAAGCCGCCGGCCAGGCTCGCCCCGGCGACACCGGTCACTGCGCTGTTGCGCAGGAAGTGGCGGCGGCCAAGGTTCTCGATCGATTTCTTCTTGTCACTCATGGATTCACTCCTCCTGAAGGGTCGGGATTCGCTGCATCTTGCGTTGTCCGGCACTGCCGGGGTCGTGGGTCTCGACGCCGCCCTGTCCCGCGGCCAGGCGTGCCGCCTTCTCGTAGCGCTTGCGACGCTTGATCACCGGCGGGCAGCGCTGGTCATCGTGGTAGGTGATCTGGCAGTCGAGACAGTAGTGGCACTCGTTGGCATTGATGCGGCCATCGGGGTGGATGGCGGCCACTTCGCATTCGTTGGCGCAGATCTGGCACGGGGTGCCGCAGCTGCCACGATGCCGCTTCAGCCAGTCGAACAGGCGCAGGCGGGCGGGGATCGCGAGGCCGGCGCCCAGCGGGCAGACGTAGCGGCAGTAGAACTTGTGGTTGAAGGCGGAGATCGCCACCAGGCCCAGGGCGTAGAGCAGGAAGGCCCAGTCGCGCTGGAAGCGCAGGGTGATGGCGGTCTTGAAGGGCTCCACCTCGGCGTAGCGCTCGGCGGTGCCCAGCGAGTGCAGCGAGAGGGCGAAGAGTGCCAGCAGGATGATGTACTTGATGGCCCAGAGGCGCTCGTGGAGGCCGAAGGGCACCTCGATCTGCTTGACGCCCAGCCTGCGGGCGGCCTTGTTGACCAGGTCCTGGAGGGCGCCGAAGGGGCACAGCCAGCCGCAGAAGACGCCGCGGCCCCACAGCAGCAGGCTTACCGCCACGAAGGACCAGAGGATGAACATCATCGGGTCGATGAGGAAGGAGCTCCAGCTGAAGCCGCTGATCAGCGAGTTGGTGAAGGTGAGGATGTTGACCACCGAGAGCTGGGCCAGGGAGTACCAGCCGATGAACACCAGGGTGTAAACCAGAAAGCCCAGGCGCAGCGGGCGCAGGATCCTCGGGTGGCGCGCCAGTACGTCCTGGAACAGCATGATGCCGGTGAGCACGATCAGGCCGGCGGCCAGCACGGCGATCTGGAAGGCCTTGTCGCGCCATACCTGCACCCAGATCGCCTCCTCCACCGGCGGCTCGGGGCGTTCGATGTAGGCCTCGGGGACGCTGTAATCGGCGCTGAAGCGGCTGAACTCGGTGTCCAGGGGGCCGGAGGCGCGGCGTACCAGCAGCTCCAGCTGCCAGGGCTGGCCGGGGTCGAAGGCGGCCTGGTCGCGAACGATGAAGATGTCGCGCTCGTCGAACGGCGGCGCGCCCTCGATGCCGAGGTTGCCCAGGCGGATATGGTCGCGGTCGTGGAAGCTGACGTTGGTGTTGCCCTGGGAGAGCTCGAGGCGGTCGAAGATGCCGCCGCGCACGTAGCCCGACCCCTTGAAGGAGTAGTCGCCGCGGCCCATCACGGCGATGGCGTGCTCGCCCTCGTCGAGCTCGGCCATCAGCTGGTCGTATCCGGTGTCGCCCAGCAGGTTGCGGCCGGCGGTGGGCGGGTTCAGGTAGGTGTAGAAGAGCTCGATGAAGGTGCGGTCGGCCGGCTGCGGGGTGTGCAGGTAGTCCTCGGCCGGGGTGCCGGCGAAGGACTCGTCCACCTCGCCGTGGGTCAGGTGCAGGCGGCGAATGGTGCCGTCGCCGGTGAGCGTCGCCCAGTCGGCGGGCTCGAAGACCTCTTCGCGGACCGTCGCCGCCGGGGCGGCGGAGGGGTCGGCGATCAGCCCCTGTTCGGCGGCCACCTGACGGGCGGCGCGCATGATGGTGTCGCTGACCACGATGACGGTGACGGTGGCGCCGGAGATGGCGTCGAGGTTGTCGCCGACCTTCATGCGGTCGTTGACATGGGCGGGGACGTGGTCGTCGGCAAACCCCTCGAGCTTCGACTCGGGGATGCCCACCAGCATGATGGGCTCCTCGTGGCCGAGGATGTCGGCCTGGACGATCTTCCCTTCCAGGTCGATGCCCACCAGGAGGTTGACCGGCTTGCCCGAGTAGGCCGGGATCGGGGCGATGTCGACGCTCTCGAAGGCGTAGCCCAGCAACTCGTCACCGGCGCGCACCTCGCTCACCGGCCACTGGGACTCCGCCGGTTCCAGGCGCTCGGCGGCGGGGAAGCCCTCGCGGACCTGCTCCAGCTCCAGGGCGTGGAGCGCCGGGGTGATCAGCAGGAACAGCAGGCCGAGCAGCAGGGCGGCGACGCCGGCTGGCCGAGGGGGTCGTGCGGGCATGGCGAGGTCCTTGGGGGCGTGAGCCTGGGCGGCATCCCGGCGGCCGCCCGTCAGCAGAGGCCGGCCCGAGGGCCGGCCGGGGATCAGGGCTCGAGGTTGGCGTAGTAGGCGGAGATGTCGGCGATGTCCTCATCGGAGAGCCCCTGGGCCTGGGGCGCCATGATCGCGGACATGCCGCCGCCACGCTGGCCGTCGCGGTACGCCTTCATGGCGCTCTCCAGATAGGCGGCGGACTGGCCGGCCAGGTTCGGATAGATCGGCGCGGTGCCCATGCCGTCGGTGCCGTGGCAGGCAGCGCAGGCGGCGATCTTGCCTTCACCGGCCTCCGGGTCACCGGCGGCCTGGACGTCCATGGCCAGGAAGGCCCCGCCCAGCAGGGCGGCAACGAGCAGTGACTTCATAACATACCTCCGAAATGCATCTTTAAGTGCTTGAAAAAGCCCGAATTGGGCAACGGCCGCACCGGGCGATCGAGGTCATGATGCCAGTCGTCGCCCGGGCGAGGCTTGACGTGCGTCATGTTCAGCCTAGTCCCGGCGGCGCAAAAGGTAAAAGAGGGTGCTAATGCATAATTGCGAGGGTGGCTCAGGCGTCGGGCGGGGTGTCGTCGAGCTGCAGCAGCCGCACCAGCCTGGGACGCTGCGGGCCGAGGAGGTCGGCCAGGGTGTAGTGGTCGAGCACGGCGAGGAAGGCGGCGAGCGCCTCGGCCAGGATCGGCTTGAGCCGGCAGGCGGGGGTGATGATGCACTCGTTCTCGTCGCCGAAGCACTCCACCAGGGAGAGGTCTCGTTCGGTGTCGCGGACCAGCTCGCCCAGGGGGATCGTCTCGGGGGCGCGCTTGAGCAGCAGGCCGCCGTTCTTGCCACGGATGGAGGTGATATAGCCGCGGTGGTTGAGGTCCTGCACCACCTTCATCAGGTGGTTGCGGGAGATCTCGAAGCGCTCGGCGATCTCGGTGATGGTCGAGCGCTGCTCGCCCTTGACGGCCAGGTAGATCAGCACGCGCAGCGAATAGTCGGTGAATCGGGTCAGGTGCATGGGGGTCCCGGCGCGTCGGACGCCTCGCAAGGCGTGGTGAGAAAACCATTTATTCTAACATCATGCCTGTTCGGTTTGGTTCGCGACCGCGGCATTCGGCCGCGTGGCAGCCGATTGGCGTGGCCACCCGTAAGATGTAATTTATATGCATGTTATGGTTCGTTGCCAGTGACCCAGGTCAAGCCGGTGGCTCCCGCCGCAACGACCGGCGCCCCGCCTGGGCGCTGTTCTTTCCGCTCGCCGCCCTGCACGCGGCCCTGACGGTGCCGCTGTCGCTGGTGGCGATGTTCGGCGGGCTGGCAACGCCGGCGGCCCATGGCCGCGAGCTGCTGTTCGGCTTCGCCCTGGCGGTGATCGCGGGTTACCTGCTGGGGCCGCTGCCGCCCCGCCGGCTGGCGCTCCTGGCGGGGTTGTGGCTGGTCGGGCGGCTCGGGGGCCTGGCGGGCTACCCGGCCTGGCCCGTGCTGCTGGCCGATGCCGCCTTCGCCCTGCTGCTGGCCGCCCGATTGGTGCCGCGCTTCCTGGCGGCCAAGAAGTGGCGC
>NZ_JAWSUJ010000019.1:0-51538 GCF_033549285.1 Halomonas sp. | reverse complement strand
CATCAGCCTGAAGGACATCTACGTCTCGGTGCTGCCCTTCATGGCGATCCAGCTGTGCGTGCTGGCGGCCCTTCTCACCTGGCCGCAGCTCGCCATCTGGCCGCTGTAGATGTGGGAGTAAGCCTGGAAAAGGCATAAAAAAGGGAGGCATAATGGCCTCCCTTTTCCTTGGGTCTCTGCTGGATTTTATGCCAGGGAAGGGCAGGGGTCAGGCATCGATTCGCTCGAGAAAGGTCGAGACGATCACCTCCGGTGAGAGAGAGATGTCCAAGCGAATCGCCTCGTCCTCACCCGGGGGTTCCAGGTCGCGAAGCTGGCTGTCCAGCATGTGATCGCCCTGGAAGAAATGCCCCTGGCGGGCGCGCAGTCGTGCCAGCAGAAGCTCCCGGCTGCCATGCAGGTAGAGGATTTTAAGGTCCGGCGCTCCCCGGCGGAGCTGGTCGCGGTAGCGGCGCTTGAGCGCCGAGCAGCCGATCACCAGCGAACGCCCCTTTCGAGCATGGTCACGGAAGAAGCCGGCAAGGGTCTCGAGCCAGCCCTCCCGGTCGCCATCGTTGAGGGGTTCGCCACGGGACATCTTGGCGATGCTGCTGGCACTGTGGTGGTCATCGGCATCGATGAAGTCGGCACCGATGGCCTCGGAAAGGCGCTTGCCGATGTGAGACTTTCCGGATCCTGAAACCCCCATGACCAGCACGAGTGTCGGCGTGGATTTCATTTCTCTTCTTCCATTGTATGGGTGGGATATCTGACGAACATCATATCGAAAATGCGCCGTGAATGGCCAGTGAATATCGGTCGTTGACCCCGGGATATCTCTACCTCTCTTCCGGCGTCGCATCAGGGAGAGTCGACGACCTGCCGGGTGGCGGATGCCCCGCGTCAAGGGGAGTGGCGTGGATGGCGCCGGCCGGCCGTGAATCCGTTATGCTGAGGTGAAGGGGCCGGCCTGGGACGGGGCCTTGCCCCGTTCCTCGGCTACCAGCAGTTCTTCGGCTACAAGGAGCGAGACCATGTCGACACTCACCTTCCAGGGCGCGGTCAAGGAGGTCACCGGCTCGCGCTATCTCATCGAGCTGGACGGCAATGACCGCTCGCACAAGCTGCTGCTGGAGTGTGGCCTGCATCAGGGCGGCAGCGACGCCGACGAGGCCAACGCCAGGTCCTTCGGCAGGCTGCCCCGGGAGCTCGAGGCAGTGGTGCTCTCCCATGGCCATCTCGACCACTCGGGGCTGCTGCCCAAGCTGGTGCGGGAGGGGTATCGCGGGCCGATCCACTGTACCCGGGGCACCCGCGACCTGCTGGAGATCATGCTGCAGGACGCCGCCTTCATCATGGCCAAGGACGTCGAGTGGGAGAACAAGTGGCGCAGGCGCAACGACAAGCCGCTGGTCGAGCCGCTCTACGCGCTGGAGGACGTGGAACAGACCCTGGCGCTCTGCGAATCCCACCCTTACGGCCAGCCGGTCGAGCTGCCCGGCGGAGCCAGCCTGGTGTTCCGCGACGCCGGCCACATCCTCGGTTCGGCCATCGTCGAGCTGGCCATTCCCTCCGGGGGGCAGACGAAGCGGCTGGTCTTCTCGGGGGACCTGGGCAATCCCAGCTCGGTGCTGATGAAGGATCCCGAGAAGCTCTATGACGCCGACCTGGTGCTGATGGAGAGCACCTACGGCGACCGCGACCATCGGCCGCTGGAGGAGACCCTCGAGGAGTTCGCCCGGGTGCTGGAGGAGGCCCACGAGGCGGGCGGCAACGTGCTGATTCCCGCCTTTGCCGTGGGGCGCACCCAGGAGATCCTCTACCACCTGAGCGTGCTCTACCACGAGGGGCGGCTGCGCCAGCAGATGGTGTTCCTGGACAGCCCCATGGCGATCAAGGTCACCGAGCTCTATCACCGGGCACGCAAGTCGCTGGATCCCGAGGACCTCAAGGTGCTCAACGTGGCGGCCAGCGGCGACACCAGCCAGTACCTGCCGGTGCTGCGCATGACCCGCACGGTGGAGGAGTCCATGGCCATCAACCGCATCCACGGCGGGGCGATCATCATCGCCGGGGCCGGGATGTGCAACGGCGGGCGTATCATCCACCACTTCCGCTACAACCTGGAGAAGCCCGATACCCGGCTGGTGATCGTCGGCTTCCAGGCCGCGGGCACGGTGGGGCGCCAGATCGTCGACGGCGCCGAGCGGATCCGCGTGATGGGCCGGGACCTGGCGGTCAAGGCGAAGGTCCACACCATCGGCGGCTTCTCGGCCCATGCCGGCCAGACCCAGCTGCTGGGCTGGGCCGGGGCCTTTCGCAACCGTCCCCGCTTCTATCTGGTGCATGGCGAACCCGGGGCCCAGCAGGCGCTGCAGGCGGCGCTGGCCGAGAGCGACATCGAGGCCGAGATTCCCGCCTACGGCGACCGTATCGAGCTCTGAGCTGGCCCATGTAGCGATGCGCTTCGCCGGCTCACCCTGATGGCCTCATTCCGCCGTTCTTCGTCCTCCTTATTGCCCGTATCGTGGTCGGCGCCGTGCTGATCCTGCTGGCGCTGACGGGCACCATCGGCGCCTGGGGCTGGATCGGCGTGTTGCCGCTGGCCACTGGCCACTGGCCTGTTCAACTTCTGCCCGGCCTGGAAACTGCTGGGTATCAATACCCGCAAGCCGAACCAGTAGGCGGAACGGCTCAGGCCGGTAGTGTTCCACAAGGCGCCTGCGACCTTCGGGTCGCGGGCGCCTTGCGTTGGGAGGCTTGCAGGCCGCTTCCGGGTCGGCATGGAACTATCGCGACCATGTACGGCCTCAATCGGTGCATAGAGCATAATGCGCTAAGGTTATTCAAAAATCCGTAAATCACCGCCCGGTCGAGGCCGGGCGCCAAGAGGAGGTGACCATGAAGACCTTCGCCCTCTCCCCGAGCAGCGGTGCCGGCAGCCCCGACGTGGCCGGCTTCTTCGACCCTCAGACCTCCAGCGTGCAGTACGTGGTGAGCGACCCGGCGACCCGCCAGTGCGCGATCATCGACCCGGTGCATGACTTCGACGAGAAGTCCGGGGCCACCGCCACCCACCACGCCGACGAGCTGCTCGCCTATGTGAATGAGCAGGGGTTCGAGGTGCAGTGGGTCCTCGACACCCACCCCCATGCCGACCACTTCTCGGCGGCGCAGTACCTGAGGGAGAGGACTGGGGCGCCTACCGCCATCGGCGAGAAGGTGGTGGAGGTACAGCAGCTCTGGAAGGAGCTCTACCACTGGCCCGACTTCCCCGCCGACGGCTCCCAGTGGGATCGGCTGTTCGCCGAGGGCGAGACCTTCCGCATCGGCGAATTGGAAGTGCGGGTGATGTTCTCGCCGGGCCATACCCTGGCCTCCATCACCTACGTGGTGGGCGATGCTGCCTTCGTCCACGACACCCTCTTCCAGCCGGACTTCGGCACCGCCCGGGCCGACTTCCCCGGCGGCGATGCCCGCCAGCTGTGGCGCTCCATCCAGGCGGTCCTGGCGCTGCCCGACGAGACCCGGCTGTTCACCGGCCACGACTACATGCCCGACGGGCGCGATCCGCAGTGGGAGAGCACGGTGCGCGAGCAGCGCGAGACCAACAAGCACCTGGTCGGGGGTGTTTCCGAGAGCGATTACGTGGCGATGCGCGACCAGCGTGACGGCGAGCTGCCGATGCCCAAGCTGATCCTGCACTCCCTGCAGGTGAACATCCTGGGCGGTCGCCTGCCGGAGCCCGAGGCCAACGGCAAGCGCTACCTGAAGATCCCGCTGGACGCCCTGGAAGGCGCCGCCTGGGAGTGACGGCCAGCAACAGGCCCGTCGCCACGGCGACGTGCCGCCTGGATGGCGGGGAGGTCATCCATCCTCGGTCTTATATAGCAAAAAAATCTATCTTTAGAACTTGTATTGCGCTAAGCTGACCTCATACCCCGGCCAGTGACACTCGATGGAGGTCATTCCCCATGTCCCAGCAGCCGAACGCGGCCCGACCAACCGTGACCCACTTCTTCGACGAGCCCACCAACACCTTCAGCTATGTGGTACAGGATCCCGCCAGCAAGTCCTGCGCGATCCTCGATTCGGTGCTCGACTTCGACTACGCCGCCGGCCGTACCGACGTGCGCTCCGCCGACGAGATCATCGCCTTCGTGCGCGACAACGGCCTCGAGGTGGCGTGGATCCTCGAGACCCACGTCCACGCCGACCACCTTTCCGCCGCCCCCTATCTGCACGAGACGCTGGGTGGCAAGACCGGCATCGGCGCCAAGATCACGGTGGTGCAGGACGTCTTCGGCAAGGCCTTCAACGCCGGCACCGAGTTCGCCCGCGACGGCAGCCAGTTTGACCGCCTCTTCGAGGAGGGCGATACCTTCGCCATCGGCAACCTCGAGGGGCGGGTACTGCACACCCCGGGCCACACCCCGGCCTGCCTGACCTACGTGATCGGCGATGCCGCCTTCGTCGGCGACACCCTCTTCATGCCCGACTACGGCACCGCCCGCTGCGACTTCCCGGGCGGCGACGCACGCACCCTCTACCGCTCCATCCAGAAGGTGCTGGCGCTGCCGGCCGAGACGCGCCTCTTCCTGTGCCACGACTACAAGGCGCCGGAGCGCGAGGAGTATCAGCACGAGACCAGCGTGGCGGAGCAGCGCGCTCACAACGTCCATGTCCACGCAGGGATCGGCGAGGAGGAGTTCGTGAAGATGCGCACCGAACGCGACGCGACCCTGGACATGCCCCGGCTGATCCTGCCCTCGGTGCAGGTCAACATGCGCGCCGGCCACATGCCGCCGGCCGACGACAACGGCCAGGTCTACCTCAAGGTACCGATCAACAAGTTCTGATCGTCCCTCTTCCCAGTCATCATCTCCCCAGGAGAGCGCCCATGCAGATCCATGAACTCGAACCCGGCTTCGCCATCGCCGACGCCGTGACGCCCGCCGACCTCGACGAGGTCGCCCGCCGCGGCTTTAGCTCGGTGATCTGCAACCGCCGCCCCGGCGAGGCCGAGGACCACCCCGACGACCGCGCCCTGAGTGCCCGAGCCGCCGAGCTGGGCCTCGAATGGCGCTGTATCCCGGTGACCCCGGGCGACTACTCGGAGGCCGACATCACGGCCTTCGGCCAGGCCCTCGACGGGTTGCCCACCCCCATCCTCGCCTTCTGCAAGACCGGCAAGCGCGCCGTGCACCTCTGGGCCCACGCCCGCTCCCGGGAGGCCGGCTGTGATATCCCGGCGCTGCTGGCGGCGGCCCATGACGCCGGCCATGACCCTGAGCCGATCCGCGAGATGCTCGAGACCTGACAGCGCCGCGCACGACAGCGATAACGCCGTCCTGGCGCTACGGAATGGCATGCTCAAGGGGCAGGAGTGCCGGGCCCGGGCGGCTCGCCGCGACTGAACAGGGTTCACCGCAGATGACGAGACCTTAATGATCCCTTCACGCTGGATTCCCCTGATCGGCTGGCTGCCCGGCTACCGGCGCGATGTGCTGGCGCGTGACCTGGTGGCGGCGGTGATCGTCACCCTGATGCTGGTGCCCCAGGCGCTGGCCTATGCCCTGCTGGCCGGCCTGCCGCCGGAAGTGGGGCTCTACGCCAGCATGCTGCCGCTGGTGCTCTACGCCCTCTTCGGCACCAGCGCCACCCTGGCGGTGGGGCCGGTGGCGGTGGCCTCGCTGATGACCGCCTCGGCGCTCTCCGGCATTGCCACCCCCGGCAGCGCGGAGTACGTCGGGGCGGCCCTGGTGCTGGCGGCCCTCTCCGGGCTGGTCCTTTTGACCATGGGGGTGTTGCGCCTGGGGTTCCTGGCCAACTTCCTGAGTCACCCGGTGATCTCGGGCTTCGTCACTGCCTCGGGCATCCTGATCGCCGCCAGCCAGCTGCGTCATGTGCTGGGTGTGGAGGCGTCCGGTCACAACCTGGTGGAGATGGGCTCGGCGCTGGTCGCGGGGCTTCAGGACACCAACGTCATCACACTGGCGATCGGCCTCGGTGTCTGGGGCTACCTGCTGCTGTGCCGGCGCCATCTCAAGGGTGGCCTCAGGCGCCTGGGGCTGTCGGCGACGGTCGCCGACCTGGTGGCCAAGGCCGCGCCGGTCTCGGCGGTGGTCGCCACCACCCTGCTGGCCTGGGGGCTGGGCCTCGGCGAGCGGGGTGTGGCCCTGGTCGGCGAGGTGCCCAGCGGCCTGCCGTCCCTGGCCCTGCCGAGCCTGGATCCCGACCTGTGGTCGAGCCTGCTGCCGGCGGCGGTGCTGATCAGCCTGGTGGGCTTCGTGGAGTCGGTCTCGGTGGCCCAGACCCTGGCCGCCAAGCGGCGCCAGCGGATCGACCCCAACCAGGAGCTGATCGCCATGGGGCTGGCCAATATCGGGGCGGGCACGAGCGGCGGCTCGCCGGTGTCCGGCGGCTTCTCCCGCTCGGTGGTCAACTTCGAGGCCGGTGCCGCCACGCCACTCGCCGGCGCCTTCACCGCCCTGGGCATCGCCCTGGCCACCCTGGCGCTGACCACGCCCCTGGCCTTCCTGCCCAAGGCGACGCTTGCCGCCACGATCATCGTCGCGGTGGGCACCCTGATCGACCTGCCCGCCATCCGGCGCACCTGGGCCTATTCCCGGGCCGATGGCGTGGCCATGCTGGCCACCCTGGTGCTGACCCTGGCCCATGGCGTGGAGAGTGGCATCCTGGTCGGCGTGGGTCTGTCGCTCGGCCTTCACCTGTATCGCACCAGTCGCCCGCACAGCGCGGTGGTGGGGCGGGTGCCCGGCAGCGAGCACTTTCGCAACGTGCGCCGCCACGCGGTGGAAACCGATGACCGGCTGGCGATCCTGCGGGTCGACGAGAGCCTCTACTTCGCCAACGCCCGCTATCTGGAGGACACCGTGATGGCGCTGGCGGCCCGCCAGCCGGGCCTCGAGCACATCGTGCTGGCCTGCCAGGCGGTGAACGTCATCGACGCCTCGGCGCTGGAGAGCCTGGAGGCGATCAATGCGCGGCTCAAGGACTCCGCCGTCACCCTGCACCTGACCGAGGTCAAGGGGCCGGTGATGGATCGGCTGCAGCACACGGCGTTCTGCCATGAGCTGACCGGCAGGGTGTTCCTGAGCACCTATGACGCCTGGCGGGCATTGCACGACAATGTCGACGCGGTCTCGGACCAGGCCTGCGGCGAGGCCGGGCTGGCAGCCGGCAGGTAGGGCCGGCGCGGGCAACCGGCCCGGCTGGATGGTCGACACCCTGACACTAGAGGAGATATGACGTGGATTGGATAGCAAGCCTTCAGGGGCTGATCGGCGGTGTGCTGATCGGCCTCTCGGCCACCTGGCTGATGGCCACCCTGGGCCGCATCGCCGGCATCAGCGGGATCATCGGCACCCTGGTCACCGCGCGCCCCACGGGGGACAGCGCCTGGCGCCTGGCCTTCGTGCTGGGGCTGGTCAGCGGCCCCGTGGTGCTGCTGCTCGCCGGGGGCGGGCTCGGCAACGTGGCCGGCGCCCCGGGCGAGGTGATCGGCGAGCCCGCGGGGGGTGTGCCGCTGATGCTGCTGGCCGGCCTGCTGGTGGGCCTGGGCACCGGGCTCGGCAGCGGCTGCACCAGTGGCCATGGCGTCTGCGGGCTCTCCCGGCTGTCGGTGCGCTCGATGGTGGCCACCGCCACCTTCCTGGTGGCGGCGATCGTCACCGTCTTCGTGGTCCGGCACGTGATCGGAGGTGGGGCATGAAGACCGAGACCCTGAAGACGATAATGGGCTATGTCGCGGGGCTTATCTTCGGCCTGGGCCTCGCCATCTCCGGCATGACCGACCCGGCCCGGGTGCTCGGCTTCCTGGATGTCGCCGGGGCCTGGGACCCGACGCTGATGTTCGTGCTGGGCGGCGCCGTGATCACCAACTTCATCGGCTACCGGCTGGTGCTGCGTCGCCCCAACCCGGTGTTCGGCGAGCACTTCCAGTTGCCCACCCGTCAGGACATCGACGGCCGCCTGATCGGCGGAGCCGCGCTGTTCGGCATCGGCTGGGGCCTCTCCGGCTACTGCCCGGGACCGGCCTTCGCCTCCATCGCCGGGCTCTCCGGCCCGCTGCTCGCCATGCTGGTGGCCATGGTGGCCGGCTGGTTCCTGGCCCGGGCGATCCCTGCCAGGGGGTGACCCTGCCTGAACAGCTGCCACCGTCCCCCGTCGGCCCTGCCGGCGGGGGACTTTTCTGCGACACGGAAATTGCGACCCGGAAGTTGCGACCCTGGGCTTGCGACCAATGGACGAGTGCGAATCGTTCTAGCCTTATGACGGCTTAACGCCTTCTTAATGGTCGGGTGACAGGATGTCGCACATCATGAGGATTGCCAGTCATGCACGTACTGCTCATCGAGGATGATGCCCTGGTGGCGTCGGGCATCCAGGCCGGACTCGCCGTCCATGACTTCGTCGCCGACCGTGTGAGCTCCATGGCCGAGGCACGCTCGGCCATGGACACCGTGTCGAGCGATGTGGTCATCCTCGACCGGGGCCTGCCCGATGGCGACGGCATGCTGCTCCTCGAGGAGTGGCGCAGGGCCGGTATCGATACCCCGGTGCTGATCCTCACCGCCCTCGACGCGGTGAGCGATCGCATCGATGGGCTGCATGTGGGGGCCGATGACTACCTGGTGAAGCCCTTCGACCTGGACGAGTTGGTCGCGCGCCTGCAGGCCCTGCTGCGCCGGGCCGCCGGGCGCTCCCGGGCGCTGATCGAGCATGGCCCGCTGTGCCTGGATCCGTTCTCCCGCGAGGTCAGCGTGGCCGGGCGGCCGGTGAGCCTCTCGCGGCGCGAGCTGGTGCTACTGGAGGCCTTTCTCCAGGCGCCGCGCAGCGTGCTGACCGCCGGCCAGCTCAAGGACAGCCTCTACGGCATGAACGAGGAGGTGGAGAGCAATGCGCTCAACGTGCATATCCACCACCTGCGCCGCAAGCTCGGCAGTCGGGTGATCGAGACGGTGCGCGGCCTGGGGTACCGGCTGGGCAAGCCCTCCGCGGTGGAGGTGCCGCGCCGCCACGGGGCCGGTCGGGCATGAGCCTGCGCACGCGCCTGGTGCTGACCCTGGGGCTGACCCTGCTGCTCCTCTGGGGCCTGGCCGCCGCCTGGCTGATGCGCGACCTGCACCAGCAGGTGGAGAAGACCCTAGACCAGCGGCTCGCCCAGTCGGCCCGCATGGTGGCGGGGCTGATGGCCCAGCTGCCGCTGGACGTCTGGGAACAGGCCGACCAGCGTGCCCTCTCGATTCCGCCCATCGAGGGGCTGGCCTGCCAGGTGCACTCGCCGCGCGGCGAGATCATGGCGCGCACCCATACCGACATGGAGGACATCCTGCAGGCGCGCGAGCCGGGGCATGCCTACCGCGAGGTGGGCGGCGTGACCTGGCGGGTGTTCACCTACGAGCGGGGCGGGCTGACCATCACCACCGCCGACCGCATGGATGAGCGCGACATCCTGATGCGCAACGTGCTGCAGGTGGCGGTGGTGCCCTTCGTGGTGGCGCTCGCCGGTAGCCTGCTGGCGCTGTGGCTCGGCGTGGTGAGGGGGCTGCAGCCGCTGGGCCGTCTGCGCGATGCCCTGGCCCGCCGCCACCCGGATGCCCTGGCGCCGGTGGCGACCCATGGCGTGCCGGTGGAGATCCGCCCGCTGGTGGAGACGCTCAACGGCCTGCTGGCGCGCATCCAGCAGACCATCGTGCGCGAGCAGCGCTTCACCAACGACGCCGCCCACGAGCTGCGCACCCCGCTGACGGCCATCAAGACCCACCTGCAGGTGGCCAGCCGGGTCGAGGGCGAGGCGGCACGGCAGTCGCTGGACCATGCCGAGGAGGGCGTGGCGCGTCTGTCGCGGACCCTGGACCAGCTGTTGATGCTGGCGCGGGTGGAAGGGCGACTACACTTCGAGGATGGCGAGGCCAGCCGCGCCGCCGACGTGGTGGAGCTGGCGCTGCGCGACGCCTCGGCAAGCGACCGGCAACACTTCGCGCTACCCGAGGCCTGGCCCGAGGTGGAACTGGCGGTGCCTCGGGAACTGGCGATCACCGCGCTGCGCAACCTGATGGACAACGCCCTTCGCCACGGCCCCGGGGAGAGCCCCGTGGAGGTTGCCGCCCGCCTCGACGCGGATGGCCAGACGCTGACCTACGGGGTCAGGGACCATGGCCCCGGGGTCGACGATGCCCAGCTCGAGCAGCTGCCGCGCCGCTTCTGGCGGGCCAGCCGCCGGCAGGGCAGTGGCCTGGGGCTGGCCATCGTGGCCGCCATCGCCGAGCGCTTCGGCGGAGGGCTGGCATTTTCCCGCCCCGAGGGGGGTGGGCTGGAGGCCCGGCTGACGCTGCCGCTGACGCCGAGGTCGACGGGACCGGCAGGGCCGGCCCGGGAAGGAACCCCGCAAGGGATCAATGACAACGACGAGGGTGACCCGAAATGACGAGCATGAGGATCGCGAGCGGGCTCGGCCTGCTGCTGGGCCTGGCCGCCGGTCAGGCCCAGGCCCTGGAGGGCGATGCCGAGCGCGGCCAGCAGGCGGCCGGAGTCTGCGTGGCCTGCCACCAGGTCGACGGCAGCGGAATGAACGTGTCGGGAGGAGAGTCCTGGCCGCGGCTGGCCGGGCTGCCGGCGGAGTACATCGCCAAGCAACTGCATGATTTCAAGGAGGGGCGTCGCGAGAATGCCACCATGATGCCCTTCGCCAACATGCTCGATGACCAGCAGATCGTCGACGTGGCGGCCTACTACAGCGAGATGCCGGTGACCGAGGCCCAGGGGGGCGAGGATGCCGGCGAGGATCTGCTGGCCCGCGGCGAGCAGCTGGCCCTGCGCGGCGACTGGGATGAGTACATCGTCTCCTGCAAGAGCTGCCATGGTCCGGGTAACGAAGGGGCCGGTGGCACCTTCCCCGGCATTGCCAGCCAGCATGCCGGCTACATCGAGACCCAGCTGCGTGCCTGGCAGGCCGGTGAGCGGGGCAATGACCCGCAGAACCTGATGGGCGCGATCGCCCAGCGCATGAGCGACGAGGACATCCGTGCCGTCTCGGCCTGGCTGGCCAATCAGTCCGTGGCGTCCGAATAAGGGGGAGCAGAACATGACACTTCGCAGGACAACCCTGGCCGTGGCCAGTGCGACCCTGGCCGCCGGCATCAGCATGGCCGCCTGGGCAGAATACGAGAAACTCGTCGAGATGGGCTATCCCGCTCCCGAGGAGGACGAGCTGGTCCATGTGCCGCCGACCATGGCGGACCTCGAGGAGGCCGATATCCATCCCGAGCTGAAGAAGGTCATCCGCCGTGGTTACGACCTCTTTACCAATACCCAGCAGCTGCGCGGCGAGAATGTCTTCAACGACATGAACTGCTCCAGCTGCCACCTGGGCGAGGGCCGTCAGCCCTTCAGCGCCCCGGTCTGGCCGGCGGCGGTAACCCTGCCGGACTTCCGTGGCAAGAACCAGCACGTCAACAACCTCGAGGAGCGCATTGCCGGCTGCTTTGCCTACTCCATGAACGGCACCCCGCCGGAGTACGGCAGCGACGACATGCTGGCCCTCTCCGCCTACCACCAGTGGCTCGCCACGGGGGCGCCCATGTATCCAGACCAGCCGATCTACGGGCGTGGCTTCCCGGCGCCGGAGCGCCCCGAGACGCTGAGCTACCAGAACGGCGAGGCGCTCTACGTGGAGAACTGCGCGATCTGCCACAGCGAGGATGGCTCAGGCCTCTATCAGGACGGCGAGTATGTCTTCCCCGCCCCCTGGGGCGACGGCTCCAACAACTGGGGCGCCGGGATCGTGCGCACCCACACCGCGGCCGGGTTCATCAAGAACAACATGCCGCTGGGCCAGCCGCTCTCGCTCTCCGACCAGGAAGCCTGGGACATCGCCTATTACATGACGCAGCAGGAGCGCCCTCAGGACCCGCGCTACACCGGCAGCGTGGACGAGGTGCTGGAGAAGTTCGGCCCCACCTTCCACAAGAACTCCAGCTATGGCCAGGAGCGTGAGGTGGACGGCCACCGCCTCGCCGACCACGCCAACTGGGGCGAGAAGGGTGAGGAGGTCAAGCCCTGGAACGTCGGCCAGCCGCGCTTCGAGGACCTGGAGGACTGAGGCAACCCTTCACCCCCGGAGAGACGGGCCCCGCTGCCATCGGCAGCGGGGCCCGCTTGCGTCATGGTGGCGCGTCGCGCCGCGTCAGGGGCGCGGCGAGCCCATCATCGCCTCGAGGCGCGCCTCCTCGGGTGCTCCCTCGACCTTCTCCAGGCGGCCGGCCTCGTTGCGGTAGTAGGTGGTGGGGGTGGCCATCAGCCCCAGGCCCTCGAAGAGCTGGTTGTTGGCGTAGACCTGCTCCTCGATCTCGCGGGACTGGGCGGAGGCGGCGATGCCGCTGTCACTGGCCTGGTGTGCCTGCAGGGCCGCGGCAGGTTCCTCGGCGCCGAGCAGGGCGGCCGCCTTGGCCGGGCTGTCGCTCTTCAGGATGCCGACCATGATGTGGCGCAGCTGTACCTCGCCGGCCTCGACCCAGGAGCGGCTCTGCTCGTGGAAGCGGGCGCAGTAGGGGCAGTTGGGGTCGGTGAAGGTGTAGATCACGCGCTCTGCCTGCGGGTCGCCGTCCTGGATCCAGTGGCTCTCCTCGAGCTGCTGCCACACCTCGGCCTCCTGGCCGCTGCGCACGTGCTCGTCCAGGGGCGCGGCGGAGAGGTCGTTGCCCTCGGCATCGAGCAGGGTGCCGACCACGGCATGGTCGCCGTCCGGCGTGAGGTAGACGGCCATCTCGCGGCCCCGGTGGCTGGCGGCGTAGCCGCTGAGGCCGCCGGGGGCCGCGAACTCGCCGTGGATCTTCAGGCCCTGGTCCACCAGGGCCTGGACCGGGGCCGGCCAGTGCTCCTCGGCGGCGAGCGCCGAGGTCAGTGAGAGCGTGACCAGGCCGGCCGTCAGGGAGAGGGGAAGAGAGCGCATTGCGGTATCCTGTTTAGGAAGAGATGTCATGAAGGGATGTCGCCAGGGGGTGTCGTGGGGACCCGCCGGAGGCCAGAGAGTTCCCATCCTGCCACGCGCCCATTAGCCATGGATTAATGCCTGCACCCGCCGGCGGGACGCGATGTCGCAGCCCGCTCCCCGTCAACGGCGAGGCAGGGTAAGCTCGATGCGTCCCCTTGAGCCTCTGGAGTCGACCGACATGCGCCTCGCTGCCCTACCGCTGGTCCTGTTCTCGCTGTTCAGTGCCACTGCCCTGGCCCAGTCCCTCAGCGTCGAGGAGGCCCGGGTGCGGGCGGTGCCGCCGGCGTCGCCGACCACCGCCGCCTTCATGGAGCTGACCAATCCGGGCGAGACGGACCTGGCGCTGGTCGGGGGCAGCTCGCCCCTGGCCGGCAGCCTGGAGCTTCACAACCACGTGATGGTGGAGGGCGTGATGCAGATGCGCCAGGTCGAGGCGATCCCGGTCCCGGCCGGCGAGACCGTGCGGCTGGCGCCCGGCGGCTGGCACCTGATGCTCTTCGAGCTGACCAGGATCCCGGTCGAGGGCGAGCGCGTCGAGCTCACCCTGACCCTCGACAACGGCGAGACCCTGACCGTCGAGGCCCCGGTCAAGCGGGTGCAGCCCATGGAGATGCAGGGCGATGGCCAGCACGCGGAGCCCTGATCAGCCCGGGGCCAGCAGCCACAGGCTGCGGTAGGGGGCCAGGCTCGCTTCCCGCGCCCAGGGCACATCCTCCAGCAGGTCGATCCAGCCCGGGCCGTCGAGCAGGTCCAGCTCGAGCGGCTGGCGCCGGTCGGTGACGTTGTGGATCGCCAGCAGGCGTCGGCCATCGGGCAGTGGTCCTCGCTCCACCACCAGCAGCGCCGGCGGGGTGGGCACCACGCGCTGGGTCGCGTCCGGATGGAAACAGGGCTCCCGGCGGCGCACCGCCAGGCGACGCGTCAGGGCCAGGAACACCTCGCGGGTCGGCGTGTTGCGGCTGTCGAGCAGCTCCTCGAGCTCGCGGCGCTGCCAGCGGCGGCGGTTGATCGCCCGCAGGCGGCCGCTGCGCTCGACCCCCTCCAGGTCGTTGAGGGTGGCGGTCAGCGAGTGCACGTAGAGGGCGGGAATGCCCTGCAGGGCCAGCATCAGGTGCTGGCTGCACAGGAAACGCTCCACCTGCCAGGGGTCGGCCCCCCGGCGGGTGCCCTTCATGGCCTCGAACCAGGTGATGTTGATCTCGTAGGGGATGTCCCGGCCCAGGGAGTCGGTGCGCATGCTGACGAACCCGCCGAAGCGGTGCATCAGCTCCAGCAGGGCCTCGACCTCGTGGTCCGGCAGCCAGCCCTCCAGCGGGCGGACGCCGATGCCGTCGTGGCTGGCGGTGAAGTTGACGTAGCTGCACCCAGGCGGCAGCGCGGGCAGGCTCTCCAGCCAGCGGGCGAGGGTGGCCGCCTCGCCGCTGGTGAGGGTATGCAGCAGCAGCGGCGGGAGGGGGAACTGGTAGACCAGGTGCGCCTCGTCCGGCGCCGCCGGACCCTCTTCCTGGCCGTCTGAAAGACGCTCCAGACCCCCGCCTGAAAGGCGATGCAGGCCAAGGTAGCTGAGGTTCTCCCGGTGGGGCACGTTGGTCTCGGTCAGCAGCAGGGTGCCGGGTGCCATGTGGTCGACCACGGCCCGCAACAGGCGCACCACCTCATGGGTCTCGGGCAGGTGGATGCAGGGCGTGCCGGGCACCTTCCACAGGAAGGCGATGGCGTCCAGGCGGATCACCCTCGCCCCCTGCGCCAGGTAGAAGAGCAGGATGCCGATGAACTCCAGCAGCACGTCGGGATTGGCGAAGTTCAGGTCGATCTGGTCCTCGGAGAAGGTCGCCCAGAGGTGGCGCGTGCCGCGACGGGTGGGCACCGGCACCAGCAGCGGGGAACTGCGCGGGCGCACCACCGCGGAGAGGTCGCTGGCCGGGTCCATCTCGATGAAGTAGTCGCGTCCCGGCAGGCTCCCGGAGAGGTAGTCGACGAACCACAGCGACTCCCGGGAGACGTGGTTCAGCACCAGGTCGACGATCAGGTCCCCGTGCTCGGCCAGCCGGCGCAGGTGGCACCAGTCGCCCAGGGCCGGGTCGACCTCCCGGTAGTGGATCACCGAGAAGCCGTCGTCGCTGCTCCAGGGAAAGAAGGGCAGCACATGCACCCCGCTGAAGCCGTCGGGCAGCCGGGCCTCGAGGAAGTCCCGAAGCACCGCCAGGGGCGGGGTGTCGCCGTCGAGCAGGCTGTCGCCGTAGGTGATCAGCCACTGGTCCCGCTCGCTCCACAAGGGGGCGTCGCCTGTCGTCGTTGCCGTGGGCATGGCACCGCGATGGTGCGAGAGCCGCGTCAGCAGGCGGCGAAGCACCTCCTCCCGGCGCGGCCCGTAGAGCAGGTCGAGGTGCTCGCGGGCGCGGGTCTGAAAGGCGGCCTCGTCCAGGGGATGGGCGAGGGAGCGGGGCAGGGGCATGGTGGGCTCCGGTGGTCGGCCTGGGATGCCACTTCCTTGCAGGTCCCGTGCCATCTCCGGGCGGCGCTGCGTCGCTGGGCGCTCTCCTCGCGAACCGTTACAATGCGGCGACAGCCTTTCCATCGACCTCGGGTTATCCCTATGCATTGCCCCTTCTGTGGCGCCAACGACACGCGCGTGACCGACTCTCGGCTGGTGGCGGATGGCGACCAGGTACGGCGGCGGCGCCAGTGCGCGGCCTGCGGCGAGCGCTTCACCACCTACGAGACCGCCGAGCTGGTGATGCCGCGAGTGATCAAGTCCGATGGCACGCGGGAAGTGTTCGATGAGGCCAAGCTGCGCGCCGGCATGCTGCGGGCGCTGGAGAAGCGGCCGGTCAGCGCCGAGTCCATCGAGGCGGCGGTGGAGCGTATTCGCCAGAACCTGCGCGCCCGGGGCGAGCGCGAGATCCACGCCCGGGACATCGGCGAGGAGGTGATGCAGGCCCTCAAGCGCCTCGACCAGGTGGCCTATATCCGCTTCGCCTCGGTCTATCGCAGTTTCCAGGACATCGACGAGTTCCGCGCCGAGATCGACCGACTGGCCCAGGAGCCCGGCTTTCCCACGGACCCGTCGGGAGCCTCCTGATGGCCGAGCACGCCTTCCCCGAGGCCTGGATGGCGCGCGCCCTGAGGCTGGCGCATCGCGGGCGCTATACCACCGACCCCAACCCCCGGGTGGGCTGCGTGCTGGTCAAGGATGGCCGGGTGGTCGGCGAGGGCTGGCACGAGCGGGCCGGCGAGCCCCACGCCGAGATCCACGCCTTGCGGGCGGCGGGGGAGCAGGCACGCGATGCCACCGCCTACGTGACCCTGGAACCCTGCTCCCACCAGGGGCGCACCGGCCCCTGCGCCCTGGCGCTGGTCGAGGCCGGCGTGGCGCGGGTGGTGGTGGCCATGCAGGACCCCAACCCCCGGGTCGCCGGCCGGGGCATCGCCCGGCTGCGCGAGGCCGGTATCGAGGTGGCGGTGGGCCTGCTCGAGGAGGAGGCCCTGGCGCTCAATTCCGGCTTCGTGATGCGCATGTCCCACGGCCGACCCTTCGTGCGCCTGAAGATGGCCATGAGCCTCGATGGCCGCACCGCCATGCGCTCCGGCGAGTCCCAGTGGATCACCGGGCCCCAGGCCCGCCGCGAGGTGCAGCGCCTGCGCGCCCGCTCCAGCGCCATCCTCACCGGGGTCGAGTCGATCATCTTCGACAACGCCCGGCTCACCGTGCGCCCCGAGCAGCTCGAGCTGCCCGAGGGCGAGGCGCTCGCCGCCCGCCAGCCGCTGCGCGTGGTGGTGGACTCCCGGCTGCGCCTGCCCCTGGCCGCCGCCTGCCTGCGCGAACCCGGCCGCACCCTGGTGGCCACCCTGGCCGACCACGAGCCCGAGCGGCGCGAGCGGCTCCAGGCCGCCGGCGCCGAGGTGGTGGCGATGCCCGCGGGCCCCGACGGCCGCGTCGACCTCGACGCCCTGCTGCGCCACCTGGCCGAGGCCGAGCAGGCCAACGAGGTACTGCTGGAGACCGGGGCGACGCTGGCCGGTGCCATGCTCGAGGCCGGCCTGATCGACGAGATGCAGCTGTTCGTGGCGCCGACCCTGCTCGGCGGTGAGGCGCGTCCGCTCTTCGAGCTGCCGGGCCTGACCCTGATGGCCCAGCAGAAGGGGCTGGAGGTCCTCGATATCCGCGCCGTGGGCAGCGACTGGCGCATCACCGCACGGCCCCGGCGGCGCATGGTGGCCGAAAGCTGAACACAGCGGCATCATCCTGCTCGGCGCTCGGCGCTCGGCGCTCGGCGCTCGGCGCTCGGCGCTCGGCGCCCGACGACGTGGCTGTTTACTGGCGCCCGACGACGCGCCACGGTACCCTGACGCGGTTTCGAGGTGGCGACGCCCGATGGCGACCCGCTCGTCGTCGGATGACGACAGCCACCACGCTGAATCAATGGAGACTCCATGGTGCACTCCTCATCCGGGGGCCTGGCCCCCATCGAAGAACTGGTCGAGGACATCCGACAGGGCCGGATGGTGATCCTGATGGATGACGAGGATCGCGAGAACGAAGGCGACATCATCATGGCCGCCGAGAAGGTCGAGGCCGAGCACATCAACTTCATGGCGCGCCACGCCAGGGGCCTGATCTGCCTGCCGATGACCCGCGAGCGCTGCGAGCGTCTCCAGCTGCCGCTGATGGTGCGCGACAACGGCTCCGGCTTCGGGACCAAGTTCACCCTCTCCATCGAGGCCGCCGAGGGCGTGACCACCGGCATCTCCGCCGCCGATCGGGCGCGCACCGTGCGTGCCGCGGTCGCCCGTGACGCGGTTGCCGACGATATCGTCCAGCCCGGCCACATCTTCCCGCTGATGGCCGAGCCCGGCGGCGTGCTGCGCCGCGCCGGCCATACCGAGGCGGCCTGCGACCTCTCCGCCCTGGCCGGTCTCGACCCCAGCGGCGTGATCTGCGAGGTCATGAACGAGGACGGCAGCATGGCCCGCCGGGCGGAGCTCGAGCGCTTCGCCGTCGAGCACGGCCTGAAGATGGGCACCATCGCCGACCTCATCCACTACCGCATCCACAACGAGCAGACCGTGCAGCCGGTGGAGTCGACGCCGGTGCAGACCGCCTTCGGCGAGCTCAACCTGCACGTTTTCCGCGACAGCATCCAGGGCGCCCATCACCTGGCGCTGGTCAAGGGCCACCCGCATCCCGAGGCGCTCACCACGGTGCGCGTGCACCTGGCCAACCCGATGCGCGACCTGCTCGCCCTGCAGAAGGGCGACACGCCGAGCTGGACCGCCCAGCAGGCGGTCGCCGAGGTGGCGCAGGCCGAGCACGGCGTCTTCGTGCTGCTCGACGACGGCCGTCCGCGCCAGGACCTCCATGACATGCTGGAGGTGTTCCTCGAGCGCCGTCGGCCGCCGCGCACCAGCGACTCCGACGGCGCGGGCAACTACCTGACCATCGGTACCGGCTCGCAGATCCTGCGCCACCTGGGGGTGGGCAGGATGCGCCTGCTGAGCTCGCCCTGGAAGTTCTCGGCCCTCTCCGGCTTCGACCTCGAGGTGGTGGAGCGGCTGGAGCCCGGCGAGCAGGCGACCGCCGGGCAGGGCGACGACTAGCCGCCGCCTTTCACATCTCGGCATGGCCCCAGGGCCATGCCTGCCGGACCCTCAAGCCCCGGATCTCTCAGGACACAGAACCATGCAACCGATTTCCCAAGTCGAAGGCAGCTTCGTCGACGTCGATGGCCGCTACGTGATCGTGGTGGGCCGCTTCAATCATCATGTGGTGGACAGCCTGGTCGAGGGCGCCGTGGATAGCCTGGTGCGCCATGGCGTCGACCCGCAGGGCATCGATATCGTCCACGTGCCCGGCGCCTGGGAGCTGCCGCTGGCCATCAAGCGCGTGCTGCAGGTGGTACGCCCCGATGCGGTGATCGCCCTGGGGGCGGTGATCCGCGGCGGCACCCCGCACTTCGAGTACGTCGCCGGCGGCTGCAACACCGCCATGGGCAACCTGCAGCTGGAGTTCGACACCCCGGTGGCCAACGGCGTGCTGACCGTCGAGTCCATCGAGCAGGCCATCGAGCGCGCCGGCACCAAGGCCGGCAACAAGGGCGCCGAGGCGGCCATGGCGGCGATGGAGATGGTCTCGCTGCTGCGCTGCTTCGGCGACGATGCCGACGACGGGGGTGAGGCATGAGCGGCGAGCGCCCGCGGGCCCCGTCGAAGGCCCAGCAGTCCCGCCATGCGGCCCGCGAACTGGCGGTGCAGGGCCTCTACCAGTGGCAGATGACCGGCAAGTCGATCACTGCCGTGGAGGCCGAGTTCCGCAGCCAGGTGGCCGATGACGATCTCGAGGACCACGAGAACTGGCACAAGGTCATGGAGATCGCCGACCTGGCGCTCTTCCACGAACTGCTGCACAACGTGGCGGACCAGCGCCGCGAGCTCGACGCCGCCATCGCGCCGCTGCTCGACCGGCGCCTGGAGGACCTCGATCCCATCGAGCTGGCGATCCTGCGTCTGGGCGCCTACGAGCTTTCCCGTCGCCTCGAGGTGCCCTACCGCGCGGTGATCAACGAGGGGGTCGAGCTGGCCAAGTCCTTCGGCGCCACCGACGGGCACAAGTACGTCAACGGCATCCTCGACAAGCTCGCCGTGCGACTGCGATCCGCCGAGGTCTCCGCGCGCCGCCGCTGAAGGTCAGTCCCTGATGCACAGCGAATTCGAGCTCATCACCCGCTTCTTCACGCCCGACCCGCCGGGGGCGGAGGCCGGCGTGACCCTGGGCGTGGGGGACGACTGCACCCTGCTCGCCCCGACGCCGGGTCAGCGGCTCGCGGTCAGCGTCGATACCTCGGTGGCCGGCATCCACTTTCCCGAGGATGCCCCGGCCGTGGCGGTCGGCCACCGGGCGCTGGCGGTCAGCCTCTCCGACCTCGCCGCCATGGGCGCCGGTGCCCGCTGGTGCCTGATGTCGCTGACCCTGCCGGCGGCCGATGACGATGCCTGGCTGGCGGACTTCGCCGGCGGCTTCCATGCCCTCTGCGACGCCACCGGCACGGCCCTGGTGGGCGGTGACGTGACCCGCGGGACGCTTTCCATCGGCGTGACGGTGATGGGCGAGGTGCCCGCCGAGCAGGCGCTGACCCGCAGCGGGGCCCGGCCGGGCGACCTGCTGGCGGTCACCGGTGCGCTGGGGGGCGGGGCCGGGGGGCTGGCGCTGTGGCGCCGCGGCGAGCGGGATGCCGGCCATCCGCTGCTCAGGCGCTACCTCCATCCGCTGCCGCGCCTCGAGGCGGGCCTGGCCCTGCGCGGCCTGGCCAGCGCCGCCATCGACATCTCCGACGGCCTGCTGGCCGACCTCGGGCATGTCCTCGAGGCCTCGGGCGTCGGGGCCGAGCTCACGCCCGAGACCCTGCCCCTGGCCGAGGGCCTGGTGGCGGCGCTGGGCGAGGAGGAGGCCCGGCAGGCGGGGCTCCATGGCGGCGACGACTACGAGCTGCTGCTCGGCCTGCCCCCCGAACAGCTCGACGAGGCCCGCGCCCGGCTGGCCGCCCTGGACCTGCCCCTGACGGTGATCGGTCGCGTCAGCGACCGGCCCGGTCTGCGGGGGGTGACGGTCACCGGCGAGCGGGGCTGGCAGCACTTCCCGGGAGAGGGTGCCCCATGAACCAGGCCCCCGCCAGCGTCTGGCGACGCCCCGTGCACTTCCTGGCCTTCGGGCTGGGCAGTGGCACCGTGCCCTTCGCGCCCGGCACCTTCGGGACCCTGGCCGCGATTCCCTTCTACTGGCTGATGTCCGAGTTGCCGCTGGGCTGGTACCTGGGCCTGGTGGCGGTGACCTTCTTCTGGGGCATCTGGCTGTGCGACAAGACCTCCCACGACCTGGGGGTCCACGACCACTCGGGCATCGTCTGGGACGAGTTCGTCGGCTACTGGCTGACCATGGCGGCGGTGCCCTTCTCCTGGGAGGCCGCCCTCTGGGGGTTCGTGGTCTTCCGCATCTTCGATGTCTTCAAGCCCTGGCCGATCCGCTGGGCGGACCGGCGGGTGGCCGGCGGCTTCGGCATCATGATCGACGATGTCCTCGCCGCCGCCTATGCATGGAGTACCATGCACCTGTGGTTCTGGCTCCACTGATCCGGCGGCACTGAAAGTTCTCCAGCGTCCCGGCGACACAGGGGTGGTTCGGACAAGGCGCGGGTAAGGAATGCCATGATGCGCAAGGAACGATTGATCGTCCCCCTGGTGGTGGGGCTGGCGCTGCTCTGGGGCATCGCCCAGTACCTCTCCGGCGTGCTCTTCGAGCGCGAACTCGCCCGGGCCCTGGATGACCTCGCCGCCCGTGGGGAGCTCGCGGTGAAGCGCAGCGACGTCGAACGCGGCTGGCTCGAGTCCCGCGGCACCCTCCACCTGACCCCCCGCTTCGGGCAGGCCTGGCACCTGGAGCTGCCCTACGTGGCGCGTCACGGGGTAATCAGCACCCGCATCGACGGCGAACTGAGGCCGCATTTCGGCCCCCGCGACCAGCGCCTGTTCGGCGACGCGCTTCCCTCGACCCCGCCCACCTGGCAGGCCCGCTATCGCACCCTCGGCGCCACCCTGGAGGGGCACCTCGAGCTGGCGCCCTTCATCGTCAGCCAGGCGGGGCGCGAGCTCGACTTCCGCGGCGGGCGGATCACCTTCGGCGGCGTCTACGGCGACTGGCGGCTGCAGGCCAGGCTTGCGCCCTGGCGGCTCAGCGATGGCCCGGTCACCCTGGAAGCGGGGCCGACCACCCTGGAGAGCCGCTATGCCTATACCGAGGGCGCCTACCACTTCAGCCAGCAGGACCTGCTCAAGGTGGAGCGACTGTCCTGGCATCAGCCGGACCTCGAGCTGGATGCCCATGGGCTGGTCCTGCACAGCCGCACGGTCCTCGACGAGCAGGAACTGCGCGTCGAGAGCGAGCTGACCCTGGACCGACTGGTGACGGCGGAGCAGGTGCTGCTCGCCGGTCGCGTCGCCCTGGAGCTCTCGCGGGTCAACGCCGACGCCCTGCGCAGCGTGCTGGCGGTGCTGCGCGACGAGGCGGCCCGAGGCGATGCCGCCCAGGACGGCCGCGAACTGCTCGCACGCCTGGAGCCGCCGCTGCTGGCCATGCTCCAGGATTCGCCACGCCTGGACATCCATGCCATCGCCCTGGACAGCCCGATGCTGGGGCTGGACGCGCGGGGCGACGGGGCGCTGTTCTTCGATTCGCGCCGGCTCGAGGAGCTGAGCCTGGCCGCACTCGGTGATCCCGATGAACAGGCCCGCGAGCAGGCCCGCTGGCGGACGCGGCTCTACGGTGACCTCACCTGGCACCAGGTGCCCAAGGTGGTGGCCCTGTGGCTCGGCCTGCCGCTGGATACCCAGGACCTGGAGATCGATGTGGTACGTGGCCGGGTGCGGATCAATGGCCGTCCGCTGCCACCGGCCCTCGAGCGACTGCAGTGACTTGAAGTCCGGCGCCGGTGCCCGCATTCCTGAGGGCAGCCCCGGGAACCCATCCCGACGATCCAGGACGAGGAACGCATGAGCGACGACCATGAAGCGCAGGATGGCCTGGACTGGATCCAGGCCAACAGCGACGACGCCTCCTACGACGAGCGGCCAGGCGAGGAGGGCCACCACGCGGTGGTGCCCGCCAGCGACTCGCTGCCCGAGCGCATCTACCTGCTGCCGATCCACAACCGGCCCTTCTTTCCCGCCCAGGTCCAGCCGCTGGTGGTCAACCGCGAGCGCTGGGAGGAGACCATCCGCCGCGTCGGCAACACGCCGCACCATACCGTGGGCCTGGCCTTCGTCGGCGAGACCGGGGTCGAGGAGCTCGGCGACGAGGACTTCCCCGAGATCGGCACCGCGGTCAAGGTGCACAAGCTGCAGGGCGAGGAGCAGCAGATCCAGTTCATCGCCCAGGGCGTGCGCCGCTTCCGCATCCAGCGCTGGCTCTCCCGCACGCCGCCCTACCTGGTGGAGGTGAGCTATCCCCGCGAGCCGGTGGATGTCGAGGAGGACGAGACCCGTGCCTATGCCATGGCGCTGATCAACGGCATCAAGGAGCTGCTGCCGATCAACCCGCTCTACGGCGAGGAGCTCAAGCACTACCTGAACCGCTTCAGCCCCCACGAGCCCGGCCCGCTGACCGACTTCGCCGCGGCCATCACCTCGGCCAAGGGCCCCGAGCTGCAGGACGTGCTGGAGACCCTGCCGGTGATGGCCCGCATGCAGAAGGTACTGCCCCTGCTGCGCAAGGAGATCGAGGTCGCCCAGCTGCAGAGCGAGATCAGCGACCAGGTCAATGCCCAGATGCAGGAGCGCCAGCGGGAGTTCTTCCTGCGCGAGCAGCTCAAGGTGATCCAGCGCGAGCTGGGCATCTCCAAGGACGACCGCGAGAACGATGTCGACACCTTCCGCGCCCGCCTCGAGGGGCGCGTGGTGCCGGAGCGGGTCATGGAGCGCATCGACGACGAGCTCGACAAGCTCTCGGTGCTGGAGACCGGCTCGCCGGAATACGGCACCACCCGCAACTACCTGGACTGGCTCACCGCCATGCCCTGGGGGGTGCGCAGCCAGGACCACCTCGACCTGGCCCATGCACGAATGGTGCTCGACCGCGACCATGACGGCCTCAAGGACGTCAAGGAGCGCATCGTCGAGTTCCTCGCCGAGGGCACCTTCAAGGGCGACGTGGGGGGCTCCATCCTGCTGCTGGTCGGTCCCCCCGGGGTCGGCAAGACCTCGGTGGGGCGCTCCATCGCCGACGCCCTGGGCCGCGAGTTCTATCGCTTCTCGGTGGGCGGCATGCGCGACGAGGCCGAAATCAAGGGGCATCGCCGCACCTACATCGGGGCCATGCCCGGCAAGCTCGCCCAGGCCCTCAAGGAGGTCGAGGTCGAGAACCCGGTGATCATGCTCGACGAGATCGACAAGATGGGGCAGTCCTTCCAGGGCGATCCTGCCTCGGCGCTGCTCGAGGTGCTGGACCCGGAGCAGAACGTCGACTTCCTCGACCACTACCTCGACGTGCGCCTGGACCTCTCCAAGGTGCTCTTCGTATGCACCGCCAACACCCTGGATTCGATCCCCCCGGCGCTGCTCGACCGTATGGAGCAGATCCGCCTCTCCGGCTACATCGCCGAGGAGAAGGTGGCCATCGCCAAGCACCACCTGTGGCCCAAGCTGCTCAAGCGCGACCGCATGCCCAAGAAGCGCATCAACCTCACCGAGGCGGCGCTGCGCCAGGTGATCGAGGGCTACGCCCGCGAGGCGGGGGTGCGCCAGCTCGAGAAGCAGCTGCACCGCATCGTGCGCAAGGCGGCGGTGAAGCTGCTGGAGAACGACCAGCAGTCGGTTCGGGTCTCGGTGAACAACCTCGAGGAGTACCTGGGGCCGCCGATCTTCCGCAAGGAGCAGGTGATGAAGGGCGAGGGGGTGGTCACCGGCCTGGCCTGGACCGCCATGGGCGGCGCCACGCTCTCCGTCGAGGCCGGCAAGGTGCACGCCCTGGACCGCGGCTTCAAGCTCACCGGCCAGCTTGGCGACGTGATGAAGGAGTCGGCCAACATCGCCTACAGCTACGTGCTCGGCCACCTGGGCGAGTACGGCGCCGATGCGGACTTCTTCGACTCGGCCTTCGTGCACCTGCACGTGCCGGAGGGGGCCACGCCCAAGGATGGCCCCTCCGCCGGGGTCACCATGGCCACCGCGCTGCTCTCGCTGGCCCGGCACCGCTCCATCGACCGTCCGCTGGCGATGACCGGCGAGCTGACCCTGACCGGCCAGGTGCTGCCGGTGGGCGGCATCCGCGAGAAGGTGATCGCCGCCCGGCGCAGCGAGATCTTCGAGCTGATCCTCCCCGAGGCCAACCGGCGCGACTACGACGAGCTGCCCGACTACCTCAAGGAGGGCATGACGGTGCACTTCGCCGGCCGCTACCGGGACGTGGCCAGGGTGGTGTTCGGCTGACCGGTGGCGTGCACCATCCAGGGGTCAGACCCCGGCGGAGGGTATTACCGCTGGAATGGAGCAACTTGATAGGCTTTGCCGGCCTGGCCGGGGTCTGACCCCAAGGGAATCTGCCAGCGGCAAGACAACCCCGGGTCGGTGCCGAACCGATGCCGGGGTTATCCATGACAAGGGGACCTCCCATGAAAAGACCGGCAGCCCTTATCCTGACCCTGGTCGCGGTGGGTAGCGCATCCGCCGCCGAGCGAACGCTTACCGTCTACACCTACGACTCCTTCGTCTCCGAGTGGGGACCGGGCCCCGGCATCGAGGCCGCCTTCGAGGAGCGCTGCGGCGACTGCAACCTGCGCTTCGTGGCCCTCGATGGTGGCGTCGACATCCTCCAGCGCCTGCGCCTGGAGGGGGAGGGCACCGCGGCGGACCTGGTGCTGGGCCTGGACATGAGCCTGATGGCCGAGGCCCGCGAGCTGGAGCTGCTGGCCCCCCACCGGGTCGACACCGCGCCGCTGGCGCTGCCCGTCGACTGGGCCGATGACACCTTCCTGCCCTACGACTGGGGCCACTTCGCCTTCGTCTACGACAGCGAGCAGCTCAGTGCCCCCCCGGGCAGCTTCCGCGAACTGCTCGAAACACCGGACGACGTCAAGGTCATCCTCCAGGACCCGCGCACCAGCGTCACCGGCCAGGGCCTGCTGCTGTGGATCCGGCACGTCCATGGCGATCAGGCCCCGGAGGTCTGGGCGCGGCTCAACGAGCGGGTGCTGACCGTCACCAACGGCTGGAGCCAGGCCTACTTCTCGCTGTTCATGAACGGCGAGGCGCCCATGGTGCTCTCCTACGCCACCTCGCCGGCCTACCACATGGCGGTGGAAGGGACCGACCGCTACCAGGCCGCCGAGTTCGAGGAGGGCCACTACCTGCAGGTGGAGACCGCCGCCATGCTGGCGAATACCGAGCAGCCGGCGCTGGCCCGCGACTTCCTGGCCTTCATGCTGACGCCGGACTTCCAGCGCCATATCCCGCTGGGCAACGTCATGAACCCGGCCATCGACCTGGGTGACGAGCTGCCCGAGGTGTTCGAGCGGCTGATCCAGCCCCGGAGCCTGACCTTCACCCCCGAGGAGGTGCGCGAGAACCGTCGCGCCTGGATCCGCGAGTGGCTCAACGCCAGCGTGCGCTGAGCGTGGTGTCGACGGCCCCACGCTGGGCCACGCTGTCGCGCTGGCCGCCGGGGCTCGGCCTCACCGCCCTGACGGCGGTGGCGGGGCTGGGGCTCGGCAGCCTCGGAGCGTTGCTGTGGCAGGCCCGCGGCCTGCACCCGGCCGCGCTCTGGCAGGAGCCTTGGCTGGCCGCCGTGCTGCGCTTCACCCTCTGGCAGGCGACCCTCTCGACCCTGCTGGCGGTGGGGCTCGCCGTGCCGGTGGCCCTGGCCCTGGCGCGGCGTCCGCGCTTCCCGGGGCGTGGCCTGCTGCTGCGCGCCATGGAGCTCTCGCTGGTGTTGCCCACGCTGATCGGCCTGTTCGGCCTGGTGGCGGTGCATGGCCGGCGGGGCTGGGCGGCGCCGCTCTGGGAGTGGCTGACCGGCGCGGAGTCGGGGTACCTCTACGGGCTCTCCGGCATCGTGCTGGCCCATGTCTTCTATAATCTGCCGCTCTCGGCCCGGCTGATGCTGCAGGCCCTGGAGACGGCGCCCGCGGCGCACTGGCGGCTGGCCTCCCAGCTGGGGCTGACGCGGGCGACCCTCTGGCGCACCCTGGAGTGGCCGCGCCTTGCGCCGCTGCTGCCGCGCCTGGCCGCGCTGGTCTTCACCCTCTGCTTCACCAGCTTCGCCATCGTCATGACCCTGGGCGGCGGGCCGCGCTCCTCGACCCTGGAGGTGGCGCTCTACCAGGCACTCAAGTTCGATCACGACCTGGCCCTGGCGGCCCTGCTGGCCCTGACCCAGCTGGTCATCTGCCTGTCGCTGTGGCTGCTGGCCCTCTCCCGGGGCGGGGCGCCCTCGCTGGTGGTCGGCAGCGCCGCCCTGCCGGCCGGCGGGCGCTGGCACCGGCGCGATGGCGTCGGCGTCTCGCGGCTCACCGATGCGCTCTGGCTCACCGCCCTGGCGGCGCTGCTGCTGCCGCCGCTCGCCGCGGTGGTGCTGGCGGGGCTCACCGGGCTGCCCGAGCTGCCGCGCAGCGCGAGCCTGTGGCCGGCGGCGGCGCGCAGCCTGGTGATGGCCCTGGGCGCGGGGGCCGGGGCCCTGTCACTGGCGGTGGCCCTGCTGGTGGGCAGCCGCTGGCTCAAGGCCCGCCGGCATGCCGGGGCGGCGCTGCTGATGGAGGGGGGCGGCCAGCTGATCCTGGTGATTCCCTCCCTGGTGCTGGGGACCGGGCTCTTCCTGCTGCTGCGCCCGACCCTGGGCAGCGGCTGGCAGGGCTACGCCCTGGTGGTGCTGGTCAATGCCTTCATGGCGCTGCCCTTCGCCATGCAGGTGGTGCGCGGGGCCCTGCCGGGGCTCTCGGCGCCCGAGCTGCGCCTGGCCGACCAGTTCGGCATCCGAGGACGGGCCCGGCTGCGCTGGCTGGTCTGGCCGCGGCTGCGCCGTCCCCTGGCGCTGGCGCTGGCCTACGCCATGACCCTGTCGCTGGGCGACTTCAGCGTCATCGCCCTGTTCGGCAGCCCCTCGGCCCCGACCCTGCCGATGCTGCTCTACCAGCAGCTGGGCGGCTATCGCTGGCAGGGCGCCGCCGCCACGGCGCTGGTGCTGCTGGTGCTGGTGGTGCTGGTGTTCGTGCTGCTGGGGTGGCTGACCCGTCGTCCGCCCCGCTACCCCTGGAACCGCCACACCCGCGAGGAGCGCCATGCTCGAGTGTCGTGACCTGAGCTTCCACTACGACCGCTTTGAGCCCGGCGAGACGCCGGACTTCCACTTCAGCTTCCGGCTCGCCCCGGGCGAGTGCCTGTCGGTGGAGGGACCGTCGGGGTCCGGCAAGAGCACCCTGCTGGGGCTGCTGGCGGGGTTCCTGGAGCCGGCCGGCGGCACGCTCGCCTGGCAGGGGCAGGACCTCTTGGCGCTGCCGCCCTGGGAGCGTGGGATCACCACCGTCTTCCAGGAGCACAACCTCTTCGACCAGCTGCCGGTCTGGCTCAACGTGGGCCTGGGGCTGGCGCCGGACATGAAGCTCACCCGCGAGCAGCAGGCCCGGATCCGTGCGGGACTGGCCGAGGTGGGGCTCGAGGGGCTGCACGACCGCCTGCCCGGAGAGCTCTCCGGCGGCCAGCGCCAGCGGGTGGCGCTGCTGCGCGCCCTGCTGCGCGGCTCCCGGGTCCTGCTGCTCGACGAGCCCTTCTCCGGCCTGGACGAGACGACCCGCGACGGGCTCTGGGCCCTGGTGCGTCGCCAGAAGGCGGCGGGGGCGGCGGTGGTGCTGGTCAGCCACGACCGCGACGACATCGAGGCGCTGGCCGACCGGCGCTGCCGGCTGGAGGGCGGCCGGCTGCGCCCCGTGGCTGAGCGGCTGGCCTGACGGCCGGCCGCGTGACAGAATCGCTCATACTGGACACCAGAATCGCCTCAGTCTTCTCGATCGATCGAGGAGGAGAAGGGCGGCATGCATGAAGAAGAGGACACCATGCCCGAGTATCGTTCCCGCACCACCACCGCCGGCCGCAACATGGCCGGCGCCCGCGCCCTGTGGCGTGCCACCGGCATGAAGGACGACGACTTCCACAAGCCGATCATCGCGGTGGCCAACTCCTTCACCCAGTTCGTGCCGGGTCACGTCCACCTGAAGGACATGGGACAGCTGGTGGCCCGCGAGATCGAAAAGGCGGGCGGGGTGGCCAAGGAGTTCAACACCATCGCCGTGGACGACGGCATCGCCATGGGCCACGACGGCATGCTCTACTCGCTGCCGAGCCGCGACCTGATCGCCGACAGCGTCGAGTACATGGTCAACGCCCACTGCGCCGATGCCCTGGTGTGCATCTCCAACTGCGACAAGATCACCCCCGGGATGCTCAACGCCGCCATGCGCCTCAATATCCCGGTGATCTTCGTCTCCGGCGGCCCCATGGAGGCGGGCAAGACCAAGCTGCTCGACCACGGCATCGACCTGATCGATGCGATGATCTCCGCCGCCGACGACCGCTACAGCGACGAGGAGATCGAGGAGATCGAGCGCAGCGCCTGCCCGACCTGCGGCAGCTGCTCGGGCATGTTCACCGCCAACTCCATGAACTGCCTGATGGAGGCCCTGGGCCTGGCGCTGCCGGGCAACGGCACGGTGCTGGCCACCCACGCCGACCGCCGCCGGCTGTTCGAGGAGGCGGGAAGCCGCATCGTCGAACTGGCCAAGCGGGTCTACGAGGGCAACGAGGCGCACCTGCTGCCGCGGGCCATCGGCTCGAAGGCGGCCTTCAGGAACGCCATGACCCTGGACATCGCCATGGGCGGCTCCACCAACACCATCCTGCACCTGCTGGCCGCCGCCCAGGAGGGCGAGGTGGACTTCACCATGGCCGACATCGACCGCCTCTCCCGGGAGGTGCCGCAGCTCTGCAAGCTGGCACCCAACACCCAGCAGTACCATATCGAGGACTGCCACCGCGCCGGCGGCATCATGGCGATCCTCGGCGAGCTGGACCGTGCCGGGGTGCTGGATACTCGGGTGCCCACCGTCTACGGTGACTCTCTCAAGGTGGCCCTGGACGAGTGGGACATCATGCGCTCGCCGAGCCCGGAGGTGGTGGAATTCTACAAGGCCGGCCCCGGCGGCATCCCCACCCAGGAGGCCTTCTCCCAGGCCGCGCGCTGGCCGAGCCTCGATGGCGACCGGGCCGGCGGCTGCATCCGTGACCTGGAACATGCCTTCTCCCTCGAGGGGGGGCTGGCGGTGCTCAAGGGCAACATCGCCGAGGATGGCTGCGTGGTGAAGACCGCCGGCGTCGATGACTCGATCCTGGTCTTCGAGGGACCGGCCCATGTGGTGGAGTCCCAGGACCAGGCGGTGGAGCATATCCTCGGTGGCCAGGTGAAGGAGGGCGAGGTGGTCGTCATCCGCTACGAGGGCCCGCGCGGCGGTCCCGGCATGCAGGAGATGCTCTACCCGACCAGCTACCTCAAGTCCAAGGGGCTGGGCAAGGCGTGTGCGCTGCTCACCGACGGGCGCTTCTCCGGCGGGACCTCGGGGCTCTCCATCGGCCACGCCTCGCCGGAGGCCGCCGCCGGTGGCGCCATCGGCCTGGTGGAGAGCGGCGATCTCATCCGCATCGACATCCCCAATCGGCGCATCGACGTGAAGCTCCCCGACGAGGAGCTCGCCCGCCGTCGCGAGGCGGAGGAGGCGAAGGGCGCAAAGGCCTGGAAACCGAGCATCACCCGCGACCGCAAGGTCTCGGCGGCGCTCAAGGCCTATGCGCTGCTGGCGACCTCCGCCGACAAGGGCGCGGTGCGCGACCTGACCCGGCTCGACTGAGCCCGAGACCCGGCCGGACGCCAGGCCATGCGAGCCTTTGCCGAGGGCCGGGCCCCATGACCCCTGCAGGGAAGCCCGCACGATGAAGACACAGACCCTCAACGTCGGCCTGGTCGGCTACGGCATGGCCGGGCGCACCTTCCACGCCCCGCTGATCCAGGCCGCCCCCGGCCTGGAGCTGACGGCCGTGGTCAGCGGCGATGCCGAGCGCGTCCAGGCCGACTTCACCGAGGTCGAGGTGCTGCCCAAGGCGGCGCAGCTGTTTGCCCGACGCGACATCGACCTGGTGGTGATCGCCACCCCCAACGACACCCACTTCCCGCTGGCCAAGGCGGCGCTGGCGGCGGGCAAGCACGTGGTGATCGACAAGCCCTTCAGCGTCAGCGCCTCCGAGGCCCGCCTGCTCAAGGCCCAGGCCGATGGTGCCGGGCGCCTGTTGAGCGTCTTCCACAACCGCCGCTGGGACAGCGACTTCCTGACCCTCAAGGCGCTGCTCGACGAGGGGACCCTGGGGCGGGTGGTGGCGCTGGAGTCGCGCTTCGACCGCTTCCGCCCGCGGGTCACCGACCGCTGGCGCGACCACCACAAGCCGGGCGGGGGCATCTGGTACGACCTCGGCCCGCACCTGCTCGACCAGGCCCGGCAGCTGTTCGGCATGCCCAAGGCGATCCTGCTGGAGCTGGCCACCTCTCGCGAGGGGGCCGAGGTGGACGACGACTTCCTGGCGCTGCTGGAGTACGACCACCTGCGGGTGAGCCTGCAGGCCAGTTCCCTGGTGGCCGAGCCGACCCCGCGCTTCCGGGTCCACGGCACCCGGGGCAGCTTCGTGAAGTACGGGCTCGACCCCCAGGAAGCCTGGCTCAAGGCGGGGCAGGCCCCGTCACCGGGCTGGGGGGTGGATCCCTCGCCCGGTACCCTGACCCTCGACGAGGGGGAGGGCGAATCGACCTCCCTGGCGAGCCGCGAGGCACCGGTCGTGCCGGGGGACTACCCCGCCTTCTATGCCGGGATCGCGCGGACCCTTCTCGAGGGCACGCCGCCGCCGGTGACCAGCGAGTCGGCGCTGGACGTGATGACCCTGCTGGAGACCGGGCTCGACAGCTACCGCCAGGGCCGCTGGGTGAAGCTCAAGGACGGCAAGAGCGCACTGCGTCGGCTGCACTCACGCTAGAGGGCTCACCAGAGCCCGGCATCCACCGGTGCCTCGCTGCGCAGCTTGTCCCGGGCGATGAACAGCGCGGCGATGGCGCGGGCCTCGTGGAAGTCCTCCCGGGCCAGCAGGGCCGAGAGCTCGTCGATGGCGTGGGTCTCCACGATCAGTGGCTCCGGCTCGTCGCCGGGCAGGCGCCTGGGGTAGAGGTCGCTGGCCAGCAGCACCTGCATGCGGTGGCGCATGTAGTTGGGGGCCAGCGACAGCTCCACCAGGGGCTCGATGCGGTTGGCGCCGAAGCCGCACTCCTCCATCAGCTCGCGATTGGCCGCGGTGACGATGTCCTCGCCGGGGTCCACGAGCCCCTTGGGCAGGGTCAGCACGTAGTCCTCGAAGCCGGCGGCATATTCGCGGATGAGCAGCACGTGCTCCGGGTCGGGCATGGCCACGATCATCACCGCGCCGATGCCCTGGCCGGTGCCGGTGAGCCGCTCGAAGGTGCGCTCGGCGCCGTTGGAGAAGCGCAGGTCCAGCTCCTCGACGTGGAAGAGGCGGCTTCTCGCCACGCTGCGCCGGTCGAGGATGTGCGGCTTGACGGGCCAGGGCCGGGAGGCGTCGTGCGGGTCGGACATGGGCGGACTTCCTTGTTGGAGAGCGACAGGGGCGTGCGAAAGGGGCATGTGGGGGATGCCAGGCAGGCGCTGTGCGCCCCGGATGGCGATTCGATACAATACTACGTCCCAACGGCCCTCGACTCACCCCCGGAGTAGCGATGATCGACTGGCGCGCCATCGATACCGTCCTGCTGGACATGGACGGCACCCTGCTGGACCTGCATTTCGACAGCCACTTCTGGCTCGAGCACCTGCCGCGGCGCTACGTGGAGCTGCACCGCCTCGACGAGGCGACCCAGGAGGAGCTGCGCGCACGGATCATCCGTGAGCAGGGCACCCTCAACTGGTACAGCCTGGCCTACTGGAGCCGCGAGCTGGGGGTCGACGTGGTGGCGCTCAAGCGGGAGGTGCAGCACCTGATCGGCCTGCGCAGCGACGCCCTGGACTTCCTCCGCTGGCTGAAGGCGGCCCACCCGCGGGTAGTGCTGGCCACCAATGCCGACCGGGCGAGCCTCACGCTCAAGCTGCCGCTGACCGGGCTGGAGGAGTACCTGGATGCCATCGTCTCCTCGGAGGACCTCGGGGTTCCCAAGGAGGAGCAGGCCTTCTGGTTCGCCCTGCAGGAGGTCGAGCCCTTCGACCCGCAGCGGACCCTGTTCATCGATGACAACGCCTCGGTGCTGGAGAGTGCCCGGGAGTTCGGCATCCGCCACCTGCTGGGCATCAAGCAGCCTGACAGTCGCCGGCCGGAGCGGGAGCTCGAGGAGTTCATCGCCCTGGACCGCTTCGCCAGCATCCTGCCCGACAACCTGCCGCCCGCGGGGGGCGAGGGAGGTGGCCATGGATAGCGTCAGGCTCGACAAGTGGCTGTGGGCGGCGCGCTTCTTCAAGACCCGTGCCCTGGCCAAGAAGGCCATCGAGGGCGGCAAGGTCCACTACGAGGGCGCGCGGGCCAAGACCAGCAAGGCGGTCGAGGTCGGCGCCCTGATCCGGGTACCCCAGGGCTGGGACATCCTGGAGGTGGAGGTGCTGGCGCTCTCCGACCAGCGCCGCGGTGCCCCCGAGGCCCGGGCGCTCTACCGCGAGACCGAGGAGAGCGTCGCGCGCCGCGAGCGCGAGGCCGAGGCCCGGCGCCTCACCAACCAGGTCATGCAGCACCCGCTCAAGCGCCCCGACAAGAAGCAGCGCCGGGAGATCCAACGCTTCCAGCGCCAGCAGGATGACTAGACAGAGAGCCCCATGACCGACCAGATCCAGCGTTTCCTCTTCGACAACACCAACGTGCGTGGCGAGATCGTCACCCTCGAGCGCGCCTACGGCGAGGTGCTCGAGCGCCACGACTACCCGCCGGCGGTGAACCACCTGCTCGGCGAGCTGCTCGCCGCGGTGGCGCTGCTCACCGATACCGTCAAGCTCGACGGCACCCTGAGCATCGAGGTGCGCGGCCAGGGCGCGCTCGCCCTGCTGATGGCCGAATCCAACCCCGGCGGCGAGCTGCGCGCCATTGCCCGCCTGGCCGAGGACGCGGCGATTCCCGGCGACGATGCCGACTTCCGTGAGCTGGTGGGGGAAGGGCAGATCATGATCACCCTGGACCCCACCGACGGCCACCGCTATCAGGGCGTCGTGGCCCTCGAGCACGACAGCCTGGCCGGCTGCCTCGCCGCCTACTTCGCCCAGTCCGAGCAGCTGCCGACGCGGCTGTGGCTGGCCGCCGATGGCCGACGGGCCGGTGGCCTGCTGCTGCAGCGCATGCCCGACGAGTCGCAGAACCAGGACGTGGACGCCTGGGAGCGCACCGTGCACCTGGCCGACACCGTCAAGGATGAGGAGCTGCTCGGCCTCGAGCCGCTCGAGGTGCTGCGCCGGCTCTACCACGAGGAGACGGTGCGGGTCTTCGACCCCAAGGCGCTGCGCTTCGGCTGCACCTGCTCCCGCGAGCGCATCGCCTCGGCGCTGATGACCCTGGGTGCGCAGGAACTCCGTGAGGTGCTGGCCGAACAGGGGGGCATCGATACCCAGTGCCACTTCTGCCATACCCGCTACCACTTCCCGGTGTCCGAGGTCGAGGCGATGCTCGACGGCCCCGAGGGGAAGACGCCGACCCTGCACTGAGACGCGTCATGCCCCGGCGCTGCATTGCAGCATGCGTCTTCGGGTGAGCGGTAGTGAACGGCGCCGATGTAGTAGTAAAACTACATGAACTTCGCCCAAGAACGGCGTTTCCCGCCGGCCGGGTTTTTGCCATAATGGCGCCGTTTTTTCCGGTCGATCGCCCAGCACAAGACGGCAATGACCCGCGCACGGCGATCATGGCATGACCCACGTTGCGTCACCGACGCCCGGCACACGAGAGAGAAGCGGCCGCAAGGCCCAGGACACGACATGACCACGACTCAAGCCGCCCCCCAGCAAACCGCCATTTCCCACGTCAACCTCTGCAGCGCCGAGCTGATCGAGCGGGCAGTGGCCAACGGGGAAGGGCGCCTGGCCGCCAACGGCGCCCTGGTGGTGAACACCGGCGAGCGCACCGGCCGTTCCCCCAAGGATCGCTTCATCGTCGACGAGGCGAGCACCAGCGGCCGGATCGACTGGGGCAGCGTCAACCGCCCGTTCGACGCCGAGAAGTTCGATGCCCTCTGGGACCGCGTCGATGCCTACCTGGCCGGCGGCGAGCACTATGTGTCCGAGCTCCACGTGGGCAGTGACCCGGTCCACTACCTGCCGGTGCGCGTCACCACCGAGACCGCCTGGCACAATCTCTTCGGCCGCACCATGTTCGTGCGTCCCGAGGCCTACAACCCCTCCGTGAAGGAGGAGTGGACCATCCTCAACGCCCCCTTCTTCGAGTGCGACCCGGCCCGCGACGGCACCAACTCCGACGGCTGCGTGATCCTCAACTTCGCCCAGAAGAAGGTGCTGATCGCCGGCATGCGCTATGCCGGCGAGATGAAGAAAGCGATGTTCTCGGTGCAGAACTTCCTGCTGCCGGACGCCAATGTGCTGCCCATGCACTGCTCCGCCAATGTCGGCGAGGACGGCGAGACCACGCTCTTCTTCGGCCTCTCCGGCACCGGCAAGACCACCCTCTCCGCCGACCCGGCCCGCTACCTGATCGGTGACGACGAGCATGGCTGGGGGCCGGGCACCGTCTTCAACATCGAGGGCGGCTGCTACGCCAAGTGCATCGACCTCTCCGAGAAGAACGAGCCGATCATCTGGCAGGCCATCAAGTTCGGCACCGTGCTGGAGAACGTGGTCCTCGACGACCGCCGCGAGCCGGACTACGCCGATGACAGCCTGACCCAGAACTCCCGCGCCGCCTACCCGCTGGAGCATGTCGAGAAGCGCGTGCCCGAGAACCGCGCCGGCGAGCCCAATGCCATCGTCTTCCTCACCTGCGACATGTCCGGCGTGCTGCCCCCGGTCTCCGTGCTCTCCAAGGAAGCTGCCGCCTACCACTTCCTCTCCGGCTACACGGCCAAGGTGGGTTCCACCGAGGTGGGCTCCTCCGCCGGCCTCGAGGCGACCTTCTCCACCTGCTTCGGCGCCCCCTTCTTCCCGCGTCCGGCGCGCGAGTACGCCGACCTGCTGGTCAAGCGCGTGGACGAGAAGGATGCCCAGGTCTACCTGGTCAACACCGGTTGGACCGGTGGCGCCTACGGGGAGGGCGGCGCGCGCTTCTCGATCCCCACCACCCGCGCCATCATCAGCGCCATCCAGTCCGGCGTGCTGCGCGACGTCGAGACGCGCCAGGTTGAGGGCCTGAACCTGGCGGTGCCCACCGCCGTGCCGGGTGTCGACTCCCGCCTGCTCGACCCGCGCGAGACCTGGCAGGACAAGACCGCCTACGACCGCAAGTGCCAGGAACTGGCCGCCAAGTTCGTCTACAACTTCAAGAAGTTCGAGGGTGTCAACGAGGCGATCGTCAAGGCGGGCCCCAGCCTGACCTGAGGCGCGCATGGGCGAACCGTCGGGGGTATCGACGGTCTGACCGGGGGAAGGAGTCAGCTCCTTCCCCCGTTTGCGTCCTGGCGTGATCTCGCGGGGAAGGCTGGCGCCGGGGTTCGACCACCGACGGAGAGAGACCATGAAGCGACGGTATTTTCTTGGCGTGCTGGGGGCCGGCAGTCTCGCCGGCCTGCTGCCGGGGTTGGCCGCGGCCCGGCCCAAGCCTGACCTTTCGCGTGCCGAGGGGCTCGAGGTGCTGGAGCTCTCCGAGGCCGAGTGGCGGGAGCGGCTCAGCGACGAGCAGTTCGAGATCCTGCGCGAGGAGGGCACCGAGCCGGCCTTCTCGAGCCCCCTGGACAAGGAGACCCGCGAGGGCGAGTACCGCTGTGCCGGCTGTGACCTGCTGCTCTTCACCAGCGCCATGAAGTACGACTCGGGCACCGGCTGGCCGAGCTTCTTCGAGCACGTCGAGGGGCACCTGCTGACCAGCGTCGACTACTTCCTGGTCTTCCCGCGCACCGAGTATCACTGCGCCCGCTGCGGCGGCCACCAGGGCCACGTCTTCGACGACGGCCCCGAACCCACCGGCCTGCGCTGGTGCAACAACGGCCTGGCGCTGCGATTCGTCCCCGCCTGAATCCCGATTGTGGTACCTTGTCGCGATCGTCTGGACGTTTGATTGCCAAGGATTTCATGGACGCACACGACAAGATCATCAGCCGCCTCGCCGAGGAACTCGCCGTTCGCCCGCCGCAGGTCAAGGCGACGGTGGAACTGCTCGACGGCGGGGCCACCGTGCCCTTCATCGCCCGCTATCGCAAGGAAGTCACCGGCGGGCTCGATGACATCCAGCTTCGCCAGCTTCATGAGCGCCTGGCCTACCTGCGCGAACTGGAGGAGCGCCGCGAGGCGGTGCTGGCCGCCATCGACGAGCAGGGCAAGCTCACCGAGGCCCTCGCCGCCAGCATCCGCGGCGCACAGACCAAGCAGCGCCTGGAAGACCTCTACCTGCCCTACAAGAAGAAGCGGCGCACCAAGGCGCAGATCGCCCGGGAGGCGGGACTCGAGCCGCTGGCCGATGCCCTGCTGGCCGACCCGAGCCTCACCCCCGAGGCCGAGGCGGCCAGGTACCTTCGCGCCGCCGAGGGCGACATCCCCGCCGTCGAGGACGCCAAGGCGGCCCTGGACGGCGCCAAGCAGATCCTCATGGAGCGTTTCGCCGAGGACCCCGAGCTCGTCGGCCAACTGCGCGAGCGGCTGTGGCACGAAGGCGAGCTCTCCTCACGGGTGATCGCCGGCAAGGAGCAGGAGGGCGCCAAGTTCTCCGACTACTTCGAGCACGACGAGCGGCTTGCCAAGGTGCCCTCGCACCGCGCCCTGGCCATGTTCCGCGGCCGTAACGAGGGCGTGCTGGCGCTGGCCCTGCGCCTGCCCGGCGAGGAGGAGGCCCCGATCCACCCGGCCCAGGTGGCCATCGCCCGGCACTTCACGATCAGCGACCAGGGCCGCCCCGCCGACCGCTGGCTCGCCGAGGTGGTGCGCTGGACCTGGCGGGTCAAGCTCTATACCCACCTGGAGACCGAGCTGATGGGCCGGCTTCGCGAGCGCGCGGAGCTCGAGGCCATCGAGGTGTTCGCCGCCAACCTCAAGGACCTGCTGCTGGCCGCCCCGGCGGGCCAGAAGGCGACCCTGGCCATCGACCCGGGCCTGCGTACCGGCTGCAAGGTGGCGGTGGTGGATGCCACCGGCCAGTTCCTCGAGCACGCCACCATCTATCCCCATGCGCCCCGCAATGCCTGGGAGGCGTCGCTTTCCGAGCTGGCCAGGCTGGTGGAGAGGCACGACGTGGCGCTGGTCGCCGTGGGCAACGGCACCGCCAGCCGCGAGACCGACAGGCTCGCCGGCGACCTGGTGAAACGCTTCGCGGGGAAGCGCGCGCTCTCCAAGGTGATGGTCAGCGAGGCGGGCGCCTCGGTCTACTCCGCCTCGGAGTACGCCTCCCGGGAGCTGCCGGAGCTGGACGTCACCATCCGCGGCGCGGTCTCCATCGCCCGGCGGCTGCAGGACCCGCTGGCCGAGCTGGTCAAGATCGAGCCCAAGTCCATCGGCGTGGGCCAGTACCAGCATGACGTCTCGCAGCTGCAGCTCTCCCGGAGCCTGGAGGCGGTGATCGAGGACTGCGTGAACGCCGTGGGGGTGGACCTCAACACGGCGTCGAGCGCGCTGCTGTCGCGGGTCGCGGGCCTCAATGCGGCCCTGGCCGACAACATCGTCGCGCGCCGCAACGCCGAGGGCGCCTTCACCAGCCGCCGGGCGCTGCTCGACGTCAGCCGCCTCGGGCCCAAGACCTTCGAGCAGTGCGCCGGCTTTTTGCGCATCATGAACGGCGACAACCCGCTGGATGCCAGCGCCGTGCACCCCGAGGCCTATCCGCTGGTGGAGCGCATCGCCCAGCGCAGCGGGCGCCCGCTGGCCGGGCTGATCGGCGACAGTGCCACCCTCAGGTCGCTGAAGCCCGCCGAGTTCGCCGACGAGCGCTTCGGCGTGCCCACCGTCACCGATATCCTCGCCGAGCTCGACAAGCCGGGCCGCGACCCGCGCCCCGAGTTCAAGGCGGCCGAGTTCCGCGAGGGGGTCGAGACCCTGAAGGACCTCGAGCCGGGCATGATCCTCGAGGGCAGCGTGACCAACGTCACCCACTTCGGGGCCTTCGTCGACATCGGCGTCCACCAGGATGGCCTGGTGCACATCTCGGCGCTCTCCGAGAAGTTCATCGAGGACCCGCGCACCGTGGTCAAGGCCGGCGACATCGTGCGGGTCAAGGTGATGAGCGTGGACCTCGCGCGCTCGCGCATCGGCCTCACCATGCGCCTCGATGACCAGCCCGACGGCCAGGAAGGCGACCAGGCCACCAACCCGCCGCGCCGCGGGCGCGGCAATGAACGGGGCCGGGGCCAGGGCGCCGGCAAGGCCGGTCGTGGCGGCAAGGCGGCCGAGCCGGCCGGCCCGATGGGCGCCCTGGGAGCGGCCCTGCTGCAGGCCAAGAAGGGACGCTGACCTTGAAGCGCCGCCAGGCGGCACCATAATCTGACGCTTGCCGGGCGCCACGGCGCCCGCCTTTCCACATATGGGGTGACCATCTTGTCCGAATCGTTCATCAGCCGCGTCGATCGACTCAAGTCCCTGGCCGACCAGGGGCGGGTCGGCCGCCTGCGCCGCGGCATCGAGAAGGAGGGGCTGCGGGTCGACGGCGAAGGGCGCATCGCCGCCACCCCGCATCCCGCCGCGCTGGGCTCCAAGCTGACCCACCCGCACATCACCACCGACTATTCCGAGGCGCTGCTGGAGTACATCACCCCGGTCACCTGCCGGCCTGCCGACGCCCTCGACTTCCTCGCCGACCTGCACCGCTTCAGCTATCGCTATCTGGGCGACGAGCTGATCTGGCCGGCCAGCATGCCATCGCGCCTGGACGGCAACGACAGCGTGCCCATCGCCGACTACGGCACCTCCAATGTGGGCATCATGAAACGGGTCTATCGTCAGGGACTGGACGTTCGCTACGGGCGCATCATGCAGGCCATCGCCGGGGTGCACTACAACGTCTCGCTGCCCGATGACCTCTGGCAGCTGCTGCGCGAACTCGAGGGTGACCTCGACACCCCCCTGCGCGACTACCGCTCGACGCGCTACTTCGGGCTGATCCGCAACTTCCGTCGCCACAGCTGGCTGCTGCTCTACCTGTTCGGCGCCTCGCCGGCGCTGGATCACAGCTTCCTGCCGAGCGGCGAGCTGCCCGAGAAGCTCCAGCGGCATGGCGAGGAGACCCTGGTGTCGCGCCACGCCACCAGCCTGCGCATGTCGGACCTGGGCTACCAGAACAAGGTCCAGGAGCAGCTGAAGATCTGCTTCAACTCGCTCTCCAACTACGTCAATACCCTGCGCCACGCCATCGCCACGCCCTGGCAGGACTACCAGAGGCTGGGCGTGAAGGAGGGCGACGAGTGGCGCCAGCTCAATGCCAACATCCTGCAGATCGAGAACGAGTACTACAGCGACATCCGCCCCAAGCGGGTGGCGCGCCACGACGAGACCCCGAGCCAGGCGCTGGAGGCCCGCGGCGTGGAGTACATCGAGGTGCGCTGCCTGGACCTCAACCCCTTCCTGCCGCTGGGGGTGGACGAGCCCCAGATCCGCTTCATCGACACCTTCCTGATGTGGTGCCTGCTCAGCGAGAGTCCCTGGATTCCCGACGACGAGTGCGACCGGCTGGACGACAACCGCCGCCTGGTGGTCGAGCGTGGCCGGGACCCCGAGCTGCGTCTGCTGCAGGATGGCCGGCACCGCTCCATTGCCGACTGGGGCGGCGAGATCCTCGCCGAGATGGCGGCGGTGGCGGAGCTGCTCGACCGCCTGGAAGAGGGCGAGCCTCACGGCGAGGCGCTGGCGGCCCTCTCGCCGCGCCTGGAGGACCCCGCCCTTACGCCCTCCGCGCGGTTGCTGGCGCGCCTCGAGTCGACCGGGGAGTCCTTCGTCGAGGCCATGCTCGGCCTCGCCCGGGAACAGGCCCAGGAGTTCCGCGACACCCCCATGGACCCCTCCCGGGAGGCGCTGTTCGATGAGCTGGTGGCGACCTCCCTGGCGCAGCAGCAGGACCTCGAGGCGGCCGACACCGAGGGCTTCGACACCTTCCTGGCCCGCTACTTCGAGCGCGCCCGCGAGGTGAGGGCCGTCACGCCGCTGCAGACGGGAGAGACGTCATGATCGACGATCTTCGACGCCTCTCGGTCCGCGAGTGGAGCCTGGCGGGCCTCGCCTTCTGCGTGCTGATGATGGCCGTGGCCCTGGGGCTCGAACATGTCGTCGGACTGGAGCCCTGTCCGCTGTGCATCTTCCAGCGGGTGGCCGTGCTGGCCGCCGCCGCCGTCTTCCTCGTCGCCGCGATCCACGACCCCGAGGGCCGCGCGGGGGCAGTGATCTACGGCCTGCTGTCGCTGGCCGCCGTGGGTGGCGGCATCGCCGTGGCGGGGCGCCACCTGTGGCTGCAGTCGCTGCCGGCCGACGAGGTGCCGAGCTGCGGACCGGGGCTCGACTACATGATGGAGATCCTGCCCCTGCAGCAGGTGCTGGCCCAGGTGCTCTCCGGCTCGGGTGAGTGCGCCGAGATCGACTTCCTGTTGCTCGGCATCTCGCTACCCGGCTGGACCCTGGCTGGCTTCCTGGTGCTCGCGCTGGCCCCGCTGGGCCTGCTGCTGGCGGCCAATCGCCCGCGTCGCGGCTATCGCTGGCAGGGCTAGGGGCCATGCTCTATCGCGACCTGGCCTCCCAGGAGGCGATCGACCGCGCCTACGACCCCATGCGGGGGCGCGATCCGGCGGCCCTGCTCGCCGACTGGCGTGAGCGGAGCGCGGTGTCTTGCCAGCGCCATCGGGTGACGCTCGACCTGCCCTACGGACCGACGCTTGCCGAGTGCCTGGACCTCTACCACGCCGAGGGCATGGGGGAGGAGAGAGCGGAGGAGAGAGCGGAGGGGAGAGAGGAGGGGAGAGAGGAGGGGAGAGAGGAGGGGAGAGAGGAGGGCGAGCCTGCCCCCTGCCACCTCTTCTTCCATGGCGGCTACTGGCGCTCGCTCAGCCACAAGGAGTTCGGCTTCGTCGTCGACGGCCTGGTGGCGTCGGGCATCACGGTGGCGGTGGTCAACTACGCCCTCTGCCCCGCGGTGGCGTTCGGCGAGGTGGTGAGACAGAGCCGCGCGGCCCTGGCGTGGGTCCATCGCAACGCCGTGTCACTGGGGGTCGACCCTGAGCGGCTCAGCGTTTCGGGCCACTCCGCCGGCGGGCACCTCTGCGCCATGCTGCTGGCCACCGACTGGGAAGGCGTCTATGGCCTGCCCAAAGACCTGATCAAGGGGGCGCTGTGCGTCAGCGGCCTCTATGACCTCGGGCCCTTTCCCTGGTCATGGCTGCAGCCCAAGCTCCAGCTCACCGGCCGCGACGTGATCGACTATAGTCCCGTGGGGCTGCCCTGCCGCGTCCCGGCCGAGGTGCAGCTGGTCGCCGGGAGCGAGGAGTCCAGCGAGTTCGCCCGCCAGATGCAGGCCTATGCCGAGCACCTGCGCGGGCGGGGCATCGGCGTCGAGTCGACCCTGCTGGAAGGCGATGACCACTTCTCTATCCTCGACCACTATCGCCCCGGCGGGCGCTTCGTCGAGGGAATTACCGCCTTCCATCCCTGAGCCTCCGGCGCACGGGGCTATACCCCCAGATAGCGGTCGCGGATGCCGCTGTCCAGCGCCTCGGGCGGCCCCTCCCATGCCGTGCGCCCCTTCTCCAGGATGGTGCAGCGGTCGACCACCGGCAGCAGCTCGCCCAGCGACTTGTCGACGATCAGCGTCGACTGCCCCTGCGCCTTGATCAACCTCAGGGCCGACCAGATCTCCTGGCGGATCACCGGCGCCAGGCCCTCGGTCGCCTCGTCGAGCACCAGCAGGCGTGGGTTGGTCATCAGGGCGCGACCGATGGCGAGCATCTGCTGCTCGCCGCCGGAGAGGGTGGCCGCCATCTGGCGGCGTCGCTCGGCGAGCCGGGGAAAGAGGGCCTCGACCCGTTCCCGGCTCCAGGGGCCGGGACGGGCGGTGACCACCAGGTTCTCGCGTACCGAGAGGTTGGGAAAGCAGCGCCGTCCCTCCGGCACCAGCCCCAGGCCGCACTGGGCGATGCGGTAGGCCGGCAGGCGCCGCAGGTCCCGCGACGCGAAGGTGATGCGTCCGCGACGCGCCGGCGTCAGGCCGAACAGCGAGCGGATGGTGGTGGTCTTGCCCATGCCGTTGCGCCCCATGAGGGCTACCATCTCACCCGCCTCGACCTGCAGGCTGACGCCGAACAGCGCCTGGGACGGCCCGTAGAACGTCTCGATATCGCTGATCTCGAGCATCTCAGTCTCCCAGGTAGGCGTCGCGGACGCGTGGGTCGCGGCGGATGGCCTCGCTGTCGCCATGGGCGATGACGCGGCCCGCCACCAGCACGGAGATGCGATCCGCCAGCCGGAACACCGCGTCCATGTCATGTTCGATCAGCAGGATGGGGACCTCCTCCTTCAGGGTCTCGAGCAGTTCGGTGAGCCGTGCCGTCCCCTCGGGGCCGAGCCCGGCCATGGGCTCGTCCAGCAGCAGGGCCCGGGGCTCGAGGACCAGCGCACAGGCCACCTCCACCTGGCGGCGCTCGCCGTGGGAGAGCGCCGCCACCGGCGTGTCGGCACGGTGGGCGAGGTGCATGCGCTCAAGGGCCTCATGGGCGGGTTCGAGCAAGCTGCGATCGCGGCTGACCGGCCGCCAGAAGCGGAAGCTGTGCCCCTGCAGCGCCTGGGCCCCGATCATCACGTTGCGCAGCACGCTGAGCGGTTCGGCCAGGCACGAGACCTGGAAGCTGCGCCCCAGGCCGAGGCGTGCCCGGCGGGCGACCCCCAGGGCGGTGATGTCGCGCCCGCCCAGGCGGATCTGCCCGGCATCGGGCCTGAGGCTGCCGGCGATCTGGGCGATCAGCGTCGACTTGCCGGCGCCGTTGGGGCCGATCAGGGCATGGATCTCGCCGGCCCGGAGATCCAGCGACACGTCCTGGGTGGCCTGCAGGGCACCGAAGCGCTTGTGCAGGCCGGTCATCGACAGCACGGCCTTACTCATGGCGCTCGCTCCCGGCCAGCCAGCCGATCACCCCCTGCCGGGCGAACAGCACCACGCCCAGCAGCACCAGGCCGAGGAAGAACTTCCAGTATTCGGTCAGTCCCCCCAGCAGGGTCTCCATCATCACGAAGAGGATGGCCCCGGCGAGCGGCCCGTAGAGGCGCCCGACCCCGCCAAGAATCACGATCACCATCAGCTCGCCCGAGAGGTGCCAGCTGAGCATCGAGGGGCTGACGAAGCCGTTGAGGTCCGCATAGAGCGCTCCGGCCAGGCCGGTGATCATTGCCGAGATGACGAAGGCCACCAGGCGGATGGGGAAGGGCGAGATACCGGCGGTGGCCAGGCGGGTCTCGTTGAGCCGCGCCATGGTGAGGGCGGCCCCGAAGCGGGCCCCCATCAGTCGCGAAGTGAGCGCCAGCGAGAGCACCAGGCCAGTGAAGCAGACCAGGAAGAAAGTCAGGGCGTGGTTGGTATCGAGCCCGGGCAGCGTATTGCGCAGATAGATCGGCAGGCCATCCTCGCCGCCATAGTCGGGCCAGGAGTTGGCGAAGTAGTAGGCCATCTGGGCGAAGGCCAGGGTGATCATGATGAAGTAGACCCCGGAGGTGCGCAGCGAGATGGCGCCGATCACCAGGGCGAGCAGGCCACAGAGCAGCACGGCCGAAAGCCAGATCACCAGCATGTCGTCGCTGCCGGGCAGGCCCATCAACAGGCTGCCATCGAAGGCGTGGTAGGCGCTGATGCCGCTCACGTAGCCGCCCAGGCCGAAGTAGGCGGCATGGCCGAAGCTGATCATGCCGCCGAAGCCGATGGCCAGGTTCAGCCCCACGGCGGCCATGGCCACCAGGGCGATGCGCGAGGCGAGGTTGACGTAGTAGACCTCGCCCAGCAGGTGGGCGGCGACCGGGGCGAGCAGCATCAGCGCCAGAAGCCCGCCGTGCACCAGGCGCCGGCGATCCAGCCAGCGGTTCGCGCCGCTCGAGCGCAGCGCGGCGGGGGCGGTCGTGGGGTGGGGTCTAGTCATGGGCGGCAAAGAGTCCCTTCGGCTTGAAGGCCAGTATCCCCGCCATGAGGATGTAGATCAGCATGGCGGCCAGGGCGGTCCCCGCTCCCGCGGCGTCCGACGGGGCCATGAACTGGGCGAACAGGGCGGGAAGGAAGACCCGTCCCAGGGTATCCACCAGGCCGACCAGCAGGGCCCCGAGCAGGGCGCCCTTGATCGAGCCGATGCCGCCGATCACGATCACCACGAAGGCCAGTATCAGCACCGGCTCCCCCATGCCCACCTGCACCGACTGCAGGGCGCCCACCAGCGAACCGGCCAGGCCCGCCAGGGCGGCCCCCAGGGCGAACACCAGGGTATAGAGCCGCCGGATGTTGACCCCCAGGGCGCCGATCATCTCGCGGTCGCTCTCGCCGGCGCGGATGCGCATGCCCAGCCGGGTATGCGCGATCAGCAGATAGAGGCCGGCGGCCACCACCACGCCCACGGCGATGATCACCAGCCGGTAGACGGGATAGCGGGAACCGCCGGGCAGGGCCACCGACCCGGCCAGCGCCTCGGGCGGGCTGAGCCACAGCGGCGAGGAGCCGAACAGCCAGCGGGTGCCCTCGGAGAAGATCAGGATCAGCGCGAAGGTGGCGAGCACCTGGTCGAGGTGCTGGCGCCGGTAGAGGCGGCGTATCACCAGCAGCTCGACGATGGCGCCCGCCGCGGCCGCTGCCAGCACGCCAGCCGCCAGCCCCAGCAGGAAGGAGCCGGTCGAGGCGGTGGCCAGGGCGGTGACATAGGCCCCGACCATGTAGAAGGAGCCATGGGCCAGGTTGATCAGCCCCATGACCCCGAACACCAGGGTCAGGCCGCTGGCCATCAGGAAGAGCATGGTACCGAGCTGCAGGCCGTTGATCAGTTGCTCGATCAGCAGGGTGACGGACACGTCGGGCATCCTTGGGGAAACGAGGGGGGAGGCGGCGCCGGGATGATGCCCGGCCCGGCACCGCGACGATCACATCCGGCACTGCTCGGCATAGACGTCCTGGATGTCCTCGACGGCCAGTCCGACCAGGCGGTTGGTCGGCTCGCCGTCCTCGCCCTCGACCACCTCGCGGACATGGATGTCCTGGATCGGGTGGTGGTTCGGGCCGAAGCGGAACTTGCCGCGCACCGAGTCGAAGTCGGCCTCGCGCAGGGCCTCGCGGAAGGCGTCCTTGTCGCTCGGGTGGGCCTTCTCCAGGGCGCTCAGGATCAGGCGGGCGGTGTCGTAGCCCTGGGCCGCATAGAGGGTTGGGGTCCGCTCGTAGGCCTCACGGAAGCCCTCGACGAAGGCCTGGTTGGCCGCGTTCTCCAGGTCGTAGGCCCACTGCGAGGTGTTCATGGCGCCGATCGCGGCGCTGCCCACCGCCTTGATGATCGTCTCGTCGAACGAGAAGGCCGCCCCGAACACCGGCATCTCCACCCCCGAGTTCTCCCACTGCTTCATGAAGGAGATGCCCATGCCGCCGGGCAGGAAGAAGAACAGGCTGTCGGCTTCGCTGGCGCGGATCCTGGCGATCTCGGCGGCGTAGTCGGTCTGGCCCAGCTGGGTGTAGATCTCGTCGGTGACCTCACCCTCGAAGAGGTGCTTGAAGCCGGCCAGGGCATCGGTGCCCGCGGGATAGTTGGGCGCCATCAGGATGGGGGCCTCGTAGCCCTGCTCGCGCATCCAGGCGCCCATCGCACCGTGCAGGTTGTCGTTCTGGTAGGCCACGTTGAAGTAGTTCTCGTGGCACATCTTCCCGGCCAGCGCAGAGGGGCCGGCATTGGGCGAGAGGTAGAAGGTCCCCTGGCGGACCACGGAGGGCACCACGGCCATGGCCAGGTTGGACCAGATGATGCCGGTCATGATGTCGACCTCGTCGCGCTGCATGAACTCGTTGGAGAGCGTCTTGGCAAGGTCGGGGCGGCGGGCGTCGTCCTGGATCAGCACCTCGATGTCGTCGCGGTCTGCCTGGTCAATGGCGAGCATGAAGCCGTCGCGGACATCGACGCCGAGATGGGAGCCACCCCCCGAGAGGGTGGTGATCATGCCGATCCTGACCTCCTCGGCCTGGGCCGTGGCCACGGCGGTCGTCATCAGCAGGCCGAGGCCGGCGCGGGTCAGCTTGTTCATGGAAATCCCCTCCAGAGTCCTGGTGTCGTGACGTTGTGATGGCGGCAGCGCGGCGGCTGGCTCCGCTACAAGGTACCGCATACGGTACTACGAATGCCGGGATGGCCTCTCCACGCTCCCCTCGCGCTCCCCGACGACCGCTCGCCCCGCCCATCCTCGCGGGCGAGCCACGGCGACTCAAGGGCCGCGTCGGGCCGAGGCGGCAACGGGATTGACAGCGGGCCCGGCAGGCGCGAGTCTGTCAACTCGCGGGTCGAGTGCCCCGAGTGGCTGGCCGCATCGGGCAAGGGAGGCACCCATGCTGGAAGACTGCAAGAATGCCCTGGAGCGCTGGGGCGGCGTGCACGAGCTGATCGATCGCTGGCTCCATGAGCGGCGTGAGCTGCTGATCCATTTCGCCGCACTGAAGCAGGCCTGTGACGCCGAGCTCGAGGCGGTGAGCGCGGAGCGCGTGGATACCTTCGGCGAGCTGCTGATGGACTACATCAGCGCCGGTCACTTCGAGGTCTACCCGCAGCTGCGGGAGGAGGCCAAGGCCTTCGACGACCACCAGGCCCTGGAACTCGCCGACCGCCTGCTCGAGCGCCTGGAGATGTCCACCGAGCTGGTGCTCTCCTTCGATCGCGACTACGACAGTCCCGCCCGGGCCCAGCACCATATGCGTCGCCTTCCCGCCTGGCTCGACCGCCTGAGCCGCGGGCTCAGCGAGCGCTTCACCCTCGAGGACCAGCTGATCGCCCGCCTGCATGCGGCCCATGCGCCGGATGCTGCTCGCGCCGAGGCCGACACCCGGGCTTGAGCGCAACGCCCTCGTGCAAGGAGAACGCCCCATCGGCCCCCGAGGTTGCTGGGGCGTTCTCGTTGCGGGTGCCGTATCCGCCTGATGCGAGGCTGACGGCGCTGCCTAGAGCCGGCGATCGAACCGCGCACCGAGCACCAGCATGCAGGGGGTGAGCAGCAGGGTCAGGCCGGTGGCGAAGGTCAGGCCGCCGGCGATGGCGCTGGAGAGCTGGGTCCACCACTGGGTGGAGGGCGCGCCCAGCCCCAGGCTCGGGGTGATCAGGTCGACGTTGACGCCCAGTACCATGGGCGTGAGGCCCAGCACCGTGGTCACGGCGGTGAGCAGCACCGGGCGCAGGCGCAGGCCGCCGGCCTCGAGGGCCGCCTCCCCGGGAGCGAGCCCCTCGCCGCGCAGCTGGTTGTAGGTGTCGATCAGCACGATGTTGTTGTTCACCACGATGCCCGCCAGGGCGATGATGCCCATGCCCACCATGACGATGCCGAAGGGCTGGGCATTGGCGAGCAGCCCTAGCAGCACGCCGGCGGTGGAGAAGACGATGGCGGAGAGCACCAGCGCCGCCTGGTAGAGGCTGTTGAACTGGGTGACCAGGATCAGCGCCATCAGGCAGATCGCCACCAGGAAGGCGGTGGCCAGGAAACGCATCGCCTCCTGCTGGTCCTCCTGCTCGCCGGCCACGTTCACCATCACCCCCTCGGGGGGCGCCTCCATGGCGGCCATCAGTGCCGCCAGGCGCTCGTCGGGGCGGTGGTCGGCGGTGACATCGGCCTCCAGGGTGATGGCCCGGCGCCCGTCGATGCGGTGCAGGGTACCCACCTTGGGGGCCGGTTCCAGCGAGACGAAGTGCGAGATCGGCACCTGCCCCCGTTGGGTATTGATGCTCAGCCGGCCCAGCTGGTCCAGCGAACGGGCACCCCGCGGCAGGCGCACCCGGATATCCACCTCGTCGTTGACGCCGGCGGGGCGGTAGCTCGCCACCTGCAGCCCGGTGGTGATCAGCTGCACGGCACTGCCGACGCTTGCCACGTCGGTGCCGAAGCGGGCGGCGGCCTCGCGGTCCACCTTCACCCGCCACTCCACGCCGGGCAGGCTGCGGTTGTCCTCGATGTCGCGGAAGCCGCCCAGCTCGCCCATGCTCCGGCGCAGCTCGGTGACGGCCTGGTCGGCCAGGGCAGGCTCCTCGGCGCTGATCTCCAGCACGATGGGCTTGCCGCCGGCCGGCCCCATCTCCTGTTCGCGGAACTCCAGCTGAATCCCCGGCAGGTCGCGGGTGCGCTCGGCCATCTCGGTCAGGATCGCGCTGGCCGGGCGACGTCGCTGCCAGTCGATCAGCTGGAACTGCAGTACCCCCACCACGTCGCCGCCGAGCTGCTGGTCGGGCACGGCGAAGGAGCGCGCATAGAGCGCCTGGACCTCGCTCATGCCGGCGAGCCGCGCCTCGACCCGGCGCACCACGGCGTCGGTCTCCGTGGCGGAGAAGTCGCCCCGCGAGCGCACCAGCACCTGGGCGGTGTCGGGCTCGACGCTGGGGAAGAACTCGACGCCATGGTTGAAGCGGGCGTAGGCGGTGTAGATCAGCGCGATCAGCAGCAGGGCGACGAGCAGCGTGAGGCCCGGCCAGGCGAGCAGGCGGCCCAGCAGGCCCCGGTAGAGCCGCCCGCCGGCGGTGACCAGCTCGGCATCGCGGGTGGCGCCGGCGCTGCGCACGCCGAACACGCCACCCAGGGTGGGCAGGAACACCAGCGCCATGGCAAGCGACGCCAGCAGGCAGAGGATCACCGTGATCGGCAGGTACTTCATGAACTGGCCCACCACGCCGGGCCAGAACAGCAGCGGCACGAAGACCGCCAGGGTGGTGGCGGTGGAGGCGATCACCGGCCAGCTCATGCGCGTGGCGGCCCGGATCCAGGCCTCGCGGGGCGGCTGCCCCTGGCGCAGGTGGCGGTCGGCCAGCTCGCTGACCACGATGGCGCCGTCCACCAGCATGCCGGCGACCAGGATCAGCGCGAACATCACCACGATGTTGAGCGTGTAGCCGAGTGCCCAGATCAGCAGGATGCCGGTGAGGAAGGCCCCGGGGATGGTCAGGCCCACCATCAGCGCCGAGCGCAGGCCCATGGCGGCGAGTATCAGCACCAGCACCAGCACCACCGCGGTGACCACGTTGTTGAGCAGCTCCGAGAGGATGTCGCGCACGGTCTCGGACTGGTCGAGGATGGTGGTGATCTCGAGCTCGTCGGGGATCAGGCCTTCCGCCTCGTCGAGCAGCCCCTGCACCTGGGCCACGGTGGCGATGATGTTGGCGCCGGCGCGCTTGGAGATCTCCAGCACCAGGGCCGGCTGGTCGTCGATGCGGGCGAAACCCTCCGGGTCCTTGAAGGTAGGGCGGATCCAGGCCACGTCGCCGAAGGTCACCACCCGGTCGCCGTCGATCTTCACCGGCATCGCCATGACGTCCTCGAGGCGCTCGATGATCCCCGGCACCTTGAGCGCCTGGCGCCCGGCTCCGGTGTCCAGGCTGCCCGCCGCCACCAGGCGGTTGTTGCGGCTGACCAGGTTGAACAGGGTGCCGAAGTTGACTCCGTAGCTGTCGAGTACCAGGGGGTCGACCACGATCTCCAGCAGGTCCTCGCGGTCGCCGCCGATCTCCACCTCGAGCACCTCGGGGATACCCTCGATCTCCTCCTGAAGCCGGCGCGCCACGGCCAGCCGCTGGCGCTCCTCCAGCGGGCCGGCCAGGCCGATGGAGAGCACCGGGAAGAGCGCCACGTTGACCTCCATGACCCGCGGCTCGTCGGCCTCGGCGGGCAGCTCGGCGCGGGCGATGTCGACCTTCTCGCGCACGTCGGTCAGCGCCTGGTCGGGGTCGAAGCCGGCATCGAACTCCAGGGTGACCGCGGCATGGCTCTCGCTTGACTGGGCGGTCATCTTGCGCAGGCCCTCGATGCTGCGCAGCTCCTGCTCCATGGGGCGCACCAGCAGCCGCTCGCCGTCCTCGGGGCTGACGCCTTCCAGCGACATCGAGACATAGATGATGGGGATGGTGACGTCGGGATTGGCCTCCTTGGGGATCGCCTGCCAGGCGGCGAGCCCCGCCAGCAGCAGCGCGACCAGCAGCAGCAGGGTGGTACGCGAGCGATCCAGCGCCGCCTCGATCAGGGTGCGCATGTCAGGGCGCGTCTCCGGGCGCGTCGTTGCCGGCCTGCGGGGTGGGGGTCTCGACGGGTACGGCCTCCACTCGCTCGCCGGCCTCGACGAAGCCGCCCCCCAGGGTGATCAGCCGGATCCGCTCGGGCAGCCCGGCCACCCGGGCGGTCTCGGCATCGGCGTCGACCAGCTCGACCGGGGTGAGGCGGACCCGGTCGTCGTCGTCCAGGTGCTTCACCGCCAGTTGGCCCTCGCCGTCGAGCTCGAGCAGGGCGGGGGAGAGGCGATGCACCCGGCGTTCGGGCAGGCGGATGACCAGGGTGGCGCTGGCACCGGCCAGGCGGCGCCCCTCGGGATTGGCCAGCGTCGCCTCGACGGGGAAGCTGCGGGTGCTCTCCTCGGCGCGGCTGGCCACGTGGCTCAGTTCGCCGGCGAGACGGGTGCCGTCGAGCAGCTGGATCTCGACGGGCAGGCCGGGCTCCAGCGACAGGGCATCCCGCTGGGGGGCCGCGCCGATGGCCGTGAGGCGCGAGTCGTCGACCAGCCGGCCCCAGGCCTCGCCGACCTGGACCAGGTCGCCGAGCTCCACGTCGAGGCGATCGAGCACCCCGTCGAAGGGTG
>NZ_JAWSUJ010000018.1:0-51664 GCF_033549285.1 Halomonas sp. | reverse complement strand
GGGGGGAGACCCGGTTCAGTGCGTGGACGGCGAGTGCTTAAGCTTACGCATCACCGCCATCACCGGGCCGGAGACCACGTAGGCACCGAACAGCAGCAGCAGCATCACCGAGGGCTCGATGGAGATGACCACGAAGCCCAGCACGATGGCCAGCAGGAAGACGAAGGGCACCGGCCCCTTGAGGTCCACGTCCTTGAAGCTGTAGTAGCGGATGTTGCTGACCATCAGGATCCCCGCGGCGCCCACCACGAAGAGCATCAGCAGCTTGAAGCCGAAGGCATCGGCATCGAAGCTGTGGAAGGTCCAGACACTGGCCGCGACCAGGGCCGCCGCCGAGGGACTGGGCAGGCCGATGAACCACTTCTTGTCGACGCTGCCGATCTGCACGTTGAAGCGCGCCAGCCGCAGGGCGGCACAGGCGACGTAGAGGAAGGCCACCACCCAGCCGGTCTTGCCGATGTCCTGCAGGATCCAGGTGAAGGCCACCAGCGCCGGGGCCATTCCGAAGGAGATCATGTCGGAGAGGCTGTCGTACTCGGCGCCGAAGGCACTCTGGGTGTTGGTCATGCGGGCCACGCGACCGTCCAGGCCGTCGAGCACCATGGCGATGAAGATCGCCACCGCCGCGGCGGTGAAATCGCCGTTGATGCCCGCCACCACGGCGAAGAAACCGGCAAAGAGGGCGGAGGTGGTGAAGAGGTTGGGCAGCAGGTAGATACCCTTGCGCCGCACCTTCCTGCCGTCCTCCATCGATTCCTCGATCACCTCCGTCTCGCGCACGAAGGCGGTGGCCAGGTCCTCCTCCGCGGAGGACGCCTGGCGCTCCGGCTCGGCAGCGGCCTGCGACATGTCATGCTCGGTCTTGCGGGGGTCCTGACTCATGCGTTTCGTCCATTGCCGGAATGAGGTCGCCCTCGGGCGATAGGGTCATTCTACACGCCCGCCAGCCCCCCACAACGCCGCACGCCACGGCCGCTGAACGCACAACGCACAACGCACGAGGGCGCGGAATCCCGCGCCCTCGCATCAGCCGGAACGGATCGGGAGATCAGTTCTTCGACTTGTCGACCAGCTGGTTGGCGGCGATCCACGGCATCATGCCGCGAAGCTTCTCGCCGACCTGCTCGATCTGGTGCTCGGCATTCAGGCGGCGACGCGCGGTCATCGAGGGGTAGTTGCTGTTGCCCTCCTGGATGAACATCTTGGCGTACTCGCCGGTCTGGATGCGCTTGAGCGCATTGCGCATGGCGGCGCGGGACTGCTCGTTGATGACCTCGGTGCCGGTCACGTACTCGCCATACTCCGCGTTGTTGGAGATGGAGTAGTTCATGTTGGCGATGCCGCCCTCGTACATCAGGTCGACGATCAGCTTGAGCTCGTGCAGACACTCGAAGTAGGCCATCTCCGGGGCGTAGCCCGCCTCGGTCAGGGTCTCGAAGCCGGCCTTGACCAGCTCCACGGCGCCGCCGCACAGCACGGCCTGCTCGCCGAAGAGGTCGGTCTCGGTCTCGTCCTTGAAGGTGGTCTCGATGATGCCGCTACGACCACCGCCGATGGCCGCCGCATAGGAGAGCGAGAGTTCCTTGGCACTGCCGGTGGCGTCCTGATGGATGGCGATCAGGTCCGGGATGCCGCCGCCGCGCACGAACTCGGAGCGAACGGTGTGGCCCGGGGCCTTGGGCGCGATCATCACCACGTCCAGGTCGGCGCGCGGCTCGATCTGGTTGTAGTGGATGTTGAAGCCGTGAGCGAAGGCCAGGGTGGCGCCCTGCGCCAGGTTCGGTGCGACCTGGGTTTCGTAGATCGCCTTCTGGTTCTCGTCCGGTGCCAGGATCATCACCACGTCAGCGTTCTTGCTGGCTTCCTCCACGGAGGCGACCTTGAGGCCGGCGGCCTCGGCCTTGGCCGCGGAGGAGGAGCCTTCGCGCAGGGCCACGGTGACGTCGACACCGGACTCCTTGAGATTATTGGCGTGGGCATGGCCCTGTGAACCGTAGCCCACGATGGCCACCTTCTTGCCCTGGATGAGGGAGAGGTCGCAGTCCTTGTCGTAGTAGACGCGCATAGGGGGTCTCCTGAACGTAATAGCGTGGAATCGAGGTCAGCGTTGATGGCCACCCGCGCCGTCTGTCGCGGCGCTGGGATTCGTTGCAGCCGATGGGGTCACCTTACGCCAGCCCTTGCGTTGCGTAAAACGCGATATTTGCAATGTCACATCCCGAAACATGCAATACTGGCGACATGGACATGCGCCCCCTCAAGCACTTCCTCGCCCTGGCCGAGACCCTGCACTTCGGCCGCGCCAGCGAGGCCTGCTACGTCAGCCCCTCGACGCTCTCACGCACCATCCGCCAGCTCGAGGAGAACCTGGGCGGCGTGCGCCTCTTCGAGCGCGACAACCGCCATGTGGTGCTGACCCGCCAGGGTCGCACCTTCCAGGGCTATGCCCGGGACACCCTGGAGGAGTGGGAACGGCTGCGCCAATCGCTGATGAGCGAGGCGCGTACCCTCACCGGCGAGATCAGCATCTACTGCTCGGTGACCGCCAGCTACAGCTTCCTCTACGAGTTGCTCAGCGAGTTCCGCACCCGCCATCCCGGCATCGAGCTCAAGCTGCACACCGGGGACCCGGCCCAGTCCCTGCCGCGGGTGCTGGCCGGCAACGAGGACATGGCGATCACCCCGCGGCCGCGCCAGGCCCCCGACGCCCTGGCCTTCAAGTCGCTGACCCGCTCGCCGCTGGTGTTCATCGCCCCCCACGAGGCCCATGACTGGATCCCCCCCACGCCGGAGTCGCCCTCCGCCGAGCAGTGGCGCGAGGTGCCGATGATCCTCTCCGAGGCCGGCCTGTCGCGCCAGTTCAGCGACACCTGGTTCCGCGCCCTTGGCGTGGCGCCACGGATCTATGCCCAGGTGGCGGGCCACGAGGCGATCGTCAGCATGGTGGGGCTGGGGTTCGGCGTCGGCGTGGTGCCGCGCATCGTGCTCGACACCAGCCCCCTGGCGGAGCGGGTCAGGGTCCTGCCGGTCAAGCCGGAACTGCCCCACTACGATGTCGGGCTCTGCGTGCTCGAGCGCCGCCTGAAGAGCCCGTTGATTGCCGCCCTCTGGGACGAGGTCGTGGAGCACTGACACAGCACCAAAAAGCAAAGGCCGCCCCGAGGGGCGGCCTTTGCGGTACCGCGGATGTCACTCTTTCAGGAACCGCTACAGGGACAGCACCTTGTCGCCGCGGGCAATCCCCGACACCCCGGTGCGCGCCACCTCGAGGATGCCCACCGGCGCCATGGCCTGCAGGAAGGCGTCCAGCTTGCCGGCGTCGCCGGTGATCTGCACCGTGTAGAGGCTCGGCGTCACGTCGACGATCTGCGCGCGGAAGATGTCCACGGTGCGCTTCACCTCGTCGCGGGCCGCGCCCAGCGCCTTGACCTTGACCAGCATCAGCTCGCGCTCGATGTGGTTGCCCTCGGTCAGGTCCACCAGCTTGACCACGTCGATCAGCTTGTTGAGGTGCTTGGTGATCTGCTCGATCACCCGGTCATCCCCCACGGTGGTCACGGTCAGCCGCGACAGGCTCGGGTCCTCGGTGGGGGCCACGTTCAACGTTTCGATGTTGAAGTTGCGCTGGGAGAACAGCCCCACCACGCGTGACAGGGCGCCCGGTTCGTTTTCCATCAGAATCGAGATGATATGGCGCATCAGGTCCGCTCCGTCTTGGAAAGCAGCATGTCACGCATGGAGCCCAGGGGCACCTGCATCGGATAGACGTGCTCGTGCGGGTCGACGAGGACATCGAGGAACACCAGCTCGTGCGTGTCGGCAAAGGCGCGTTCCAGTGCCGGCTCGAGATCCGCCAGTGTCTCCACCCGCAGCGCGGTGAAGCCATATGCTTCGATCAACTGCTGGAAGTCGGGCAGTGACTCCATGTAGGAGTGCGCATGGCGGGACTTGTAGTTGAGGTCCTGCCACTGGCGCACCATGCCCAGCGAGGCGTTGTTGAGGTTGACGATCTTCACCCCGCCACCGAACTGCTTACAGGTCGAGAGCTCCTGCATCATCATCTGGAAGCTGCCCTCGCCGGTGACGCAGATCACCTGCTCCTCCGGGAAGTTGTGCTTGATGCCCATGGCCGCCGGGAAGCCGAAGCCCATGGTGCCCAGCCCCCCGGAGGTGATGAAGCGGTTGGGCTTGTCGAACTTGTAGTACTGGGCCGCGAACATCTGGTGCTGGCCCACGTCGGTGGTCACGTAGGCCTCGCCGCGGGTCACCCGGCACAGCGCCTCGATCACCTCCTGGGGCTTGATCGGCTCGCCGGGCTTCGAGGGCTCATAGAGCTTGCCCGTGCGCTCCTCGCGCCAGCCCTCGATCTGCTTCCACCAGTCGGCCAGGGCCTCGGGATTGGCGATCTCCTTGCCCTGCACCATGCTGATCATCTCGTTGATCACGCTGCCGGCCGGGCCGACGATGGGCACGTCCGCCCGCACCGTCTTGGAGACCGAACTCGGGTCGATGTCCACATGGATGATCTTGGCGGTGGGGCAGAACTTCGAGGTGTTGTTGGTGACGCGGTCGTCGAAGCGCGCGCCGATGGCGATGATCAGGTCGGCATGGTGCATGGCCATGTTCGACTCATAGGAGCCGTGCATGCCCAGCCAGCCCAGGCACTGGCGATCGCTCTGCGGGTAGGAGCCGATGCCCATCAGGGTGGTGGTGATGGGATAGCCCAGCCGCTGGACCAGGTCGGTCAGCCCCTCGCTGGCGTTGCCGGTGACCACGCCCCCGCCGGTATAGAAGACCGGGCGCCGGGCCTTGAGCATCAGCTCCACGGCCTTCTTGATCTGGCCGGTGTGGCCGCGGGTGACCGGGTTGTACGAGCGCATCTTCACCTTCTTGGGATAGACGTACTCGTAGCGCTCGGTGGGCGCGGTCATGTCCTTGGGAATGTCCACCACCACCGGGCCGGGCCGGCCGGTCGCGGCCAGGTAGTAGGCCTTCTTGAGGACTTCCGGAATCTCGGTCGGGTGCCGGATCGAGAAGCTGTGCTTCACGATCGGCCGGGTCACGCCGATGATGTCGGTCTCCTGGAAGGCGTCGTCGCCGATCAGGTGGCTCATCACCTGGCCGCACAGCACCACCATGGGGATCGAGTCCATGTAGGCGGTGGCGATGCCGGTGACGGCGTTGGTCGCCCCGGGGCCTGAGGTGACCAGCACCGTGCCCGGCTTGCCGGAGGCCCGGGCATAGCCGTCGGCGGCGTGGGTGGCCGCCTGTTCATGGCGAACCAGGATGTGCTTGACCTTGTCCTGGCGGAACAGCGCGTCGTAGATGTGCAGCGCTGCCCCTCCGGGATACCCATAGATGTATTCGACGCCCTCGTCCTGGAGGAAGCGGGCAATCATGTCTGCGCCGGAAAGCAGTTCCACAGATGTATCTCCCCTGGAGGTCTCGAGTGCGATCCGCGCCCACCGTGTGGACACGAAGTCGAGTGCGGCGGTATGCCGCTGCCGGCCGTGCCGGCACCTGATGCCAAACCCTGGCAGTAAGGGCCCTGTTGGGGCCTGCACTCTCATCACGGCGGATTGCCGCGTCGGGGCGTTGGCCGACCCGGGCGGTTGGCCCGGAGCCGGAAGTCCTTCGGCGGGTAGAGGCGCTCGGCCCACCCTTCGCGCGGGAATGGGGGGTTGCCCGCTGGAGTCCGCGCCCGTATCAGGAACGCTCAAGATTCCATTAGCACTGTGGAAGTGTCAACCGCGGAAACAGCGTGGGTAGCCCATGATGGGCCATCCGGCAAGGTAGTCGTGCCACCCGGGCCACCACAAAAGAGCCCGTCCACTCGCGGGGAGGGACGGGCAAGGGGGTTACAGGACGCAACCTGAATCTCAGTGTAGCCCGATACCGCCCGGTCGCCCGGGCGGCAAGGTAACGCTTTGTGGCGCAGTGTGACGCCGCTTTACGGCCTGTGCCTCAGCTCTGGAACACCAGCTGGTCGCCTTCCGCCTCCACATGGATGACGTCGCCCGGCGAGAACTTCCCGGCCAGCAGGTCCTGGGCCAGCGGGTTCTCGATGCGCGCCTGGATCGCCCGCTTGAGCGGCCGCGCCCCGAACACCGGGTCGAAGCCCGCCTCGGCCAGCAGGGCCAGCGCCGCCTCGCTGACCTCGAGGGAGAGGTCGTGCTCGGCGAGCCGTGCGCGCAGGCGGTCGAGCTGGATCTCGGCGATGGCCTGGATCTGCGCCTGGCCGAGGGCGTGGAAGACCACCACCTCGTCGATGCGGTTGATCAGCTCGGGGCGGAAGTGGTCGCCGACCACCGCCATCACCATCTCCTTCATCTGGGCGTAGTCCGAGTCGTCGCCGCCCATGCGCTGGATGATGTCCGAACCCATGTTGGAAGTCATCACGATCACCGTGTTGCGAAAGTCCACGGTACGCCCCTGGCCATCGGTGAGGCGGCCATCCTCCAGCACCTGCAGCAGGATGTTGAAGACGTCGGCATGGGCCTTCTCCACCTCGTCGAGCAGCAGCACCGAGTAGGGCTTGCGGCGAACCGCCTCGGTCAGGTAGCCGCCCTCCTCGTAGCCGACATAGCCGGGAGGGGCGCCGATCAGCCGCGCCACGGAGTGCTTCTCCATGAACTCCGACATGTCGATGCGTACCATTGCCTCCTCGGTGTCGAAGAGGAAGTTGGCCAGCGACTTGCAGAGTTCCGTCTTGCCCACCCCGGTGGGGCCGAGGAACAGGAAGGAGCCGTTGGGCCGGTTGGGGTCGGCGAGACCCGCCCGGGAGCGGCGCACGGCGTTGGCCACGGCGGTCACCGCCTCGTCCTGGCCGATCACCCGCTCGTGCAGTGCCTCCTCCATGCGCAGCAGCTTGTCGCGCTCGCCCTCGAGCATCTTGGCCACCGGGATGCCGGTCCAGCGCGAGACCACCTCGGCGATCTCCTCCTCGGTGACGTTGGAGCGCAGCAGCTGGTGCTTGGAGGTATCGGCCTCACCCTCCCCGGCCTCGGCGATCTTCTTCTCCAGGTCGGGAATTATTCCATACTTGAGCTCCGACATGCGGCCATAGTCATTTTGTCGGCGCGCCTGCTCCAGGTCGATGCGGGCCTTGTCGAGCTCGTCTCTGAATTTGGCCGCGCCCTGGATACTGGCCTTCTCGGCCTTCCAGATCTCGTCGAGGTCGGCGTACTCGCGCTCGAGCTCGCCGATCTGCTCCTCCAGGCTCTCGAGACGCTTCTTCGAGGCCTCGTCGGTCTCCTTCTTGAGGTGCTCGCGCTCCATCTTCAGCTGGATCAGCCGGCGGTCGAGGCGGTCCATCTCCTCGGGCTTGGAGTCGAGCTCCATGCGGATGCGCGAGGAGGCCTCGTCGATCAGGTCGATCGCCTTGTCGGGCAGCTGGCGGTCGGTGATGTAGCGGGTCGAGAGCTTGGCCGCGGCGATGATCGCGCCGTCGGTGATGTCGACACCGTGGTGCACCTCGTAGCGCTCCTTGAGGCCGCGCAGGATCGCCACGGTGTCCTCCTCGGAGGGCTCGTCCACCAGCACCTTCTGGAAGCGGCGCTCCAGGGCGGCGTCCTTCTCGATGTACTTGCGGTACTCGTCCAGGGTGGTGGCGCCCACGCAGTGCAGCTCGCCGCGGGCCAGGGCGGGCTTCAACATGTTGCCGGCATCCATGGAGCCCTCGGCCTTGCCGGCGCCGACCATGGTGTGCAGCTCGTCGATGAAGAGGATCACCCGGCCCTCCTCCTGGGCCAGCTCCTTGAGCACCGACTTGAGGCGCTCCTCGAACTCGCCGCGGAACTTGGCCCCGGCCAGCAGCGCACCCATGTCCAGCGACAGCACGCGCTTGTCCTTGAGCCCTTCCGGCACCTCGCCGTCGACGATGCGCTGGGCCAGGCCCTCGACGATGGCGGTCTTGCCCACCCCGGGCTCGCCGATCAGCACCGGGTTGTTCTTGGTGCGCCGCTGCAGCACCTGGATGGTGCGGCGGATCTCGTCGTCACGGCCGATCACCGGGTCGATCTTGCCGCTGGCCGCCCGCTCGTTGAGGTCCAGGGTGTACTTTTCCAGCGCCTCGCGCTGGTCCTCGGCGTTGGGGTCGTCGACCCTCTCGCCGCCGCGCACGCTGTCGACGGCCGTCTCCAGCGACTTGCGGGTCACCCCGGCCTGGGTCAGCAGCTTGGTCACCGCATGGCCCATCTCCAGCGCGGCCAGCAGCACCAGTTCGCTGGCGATGTATTGGTCGCCTCGCTTCTGGGCCTCGCGGTCGGTGAGGTTGAACAGCTTGATCAGGTCGCGGGAGGGCTGCACCTCGCCATCGAAGTTGGCGACCCTGGGCAGGTCGTCGAGGTGGCCCACCAGGCCGTCGCGCAGCCGGGCGGCATCGCCGCCGGCCTTCTGGATCAGCGCCTTGACGCCAGTATCGGTGGCCTCCAGCAGCGCCAGCAGCAGGTGGCCGGGCTCCAGCTGGTTGTGGCCACGCCCCACGGCCAAGGACTGGGCATCCGCCACGGCGTTCTGCAGCTTGGCAGTGAACTTGTCGAATCGCATTCGCTTTCCTCCATCGGGGTGACGGCGCGGTCGGACGCACCGTTTGGCCCTGTCAATGTGTCTTGACGGTATCAATGGAGACAGCGTGGCCGGCTTTCAAGTCGGCGGCCAGGGAAAGGGCGCGGGGAGTTGACGCTGGTCAAGCGGGCAAGGGGCAAGGGGCAAGGGGCAAGGGGCAAGGGGCAAGCAGGGTGCCCCGGGAGCCGGGACCAGAGAAAGGGTGTCCTTGTAACTTGCTCCTTGAACCTTGTAGCTCGCGTCAGCGCAACCAGATCACGCTGGCCATGCGGCCGGTGAGGCCGTCGTCGCGGCGGTAGGAGTAGAAGCGGGGCTCGCAGGCGGTGCAGAAGTGGCCGCCACTGATATGCGAGACGCCCAGGCGCTCGAGGCGCAGGCGGGCCAGCTTGTAGAGGTCGCCCATGTAGTGGCCGAGCCGGTAGGGGCTGGGGTCGAAGGCCGCCTCGGCCTCCGGGTGCACGCCGACGAAGGCCTGCTGCACCTCGGGGCCGACCTCGAACTGGGCGTTGGAGATCGCCGGGCCCAGCCAGGCCATCAGCTCCTCCGGGGGCAGGCCCATCGCCCCCACGGTGGCCTCGATCACGCCGCCGGCCAGCCCGCGCCAGCCGGCATGGGCCACCGCCACCCGCTCGCCGCGGCGGTCGCAGAGGAACACCGGCAGGCAGTCGGCGGTGAGCACCACGCAGGCGTAGTCGCGGTTCGTGGCCACCGCCGCGTCCGCCTGGGGCCGGGCGTCGGAGTAGGCCTGCTGCACCCGGGCACCGTGCACCTGGTCGAGCCACAGCAGCGGGCGGCCATCGCCGACCTCCTTCTCCAGCTGCCGGCGGCACAGCGCCACGTGGTCCGGGTTGTCGCCAAGGTTCTCGGCGGGATTGAAGGCGGCGAAGGGGCCCTGGCTGGGCCCGGTCTCGCGGGTGGTGACGAAGGCGCCCACGCTCTCCGGCGCCGGCCAGTCGGGCAGGATCGGGGTCGGGCGCAGGTCGAAGGTATCGCTCATCACGGGGTCCTTAGCGCATGGTCTCGCGGTCTTCGCGCAGGTAGTCGAGCAGCATCAGCAGGTCATCCGGCAGCGCCGCGCGGAAGGCCATCCGTTCGCCGCTCGCCGGGTGCACGAAGGCCAGCTTGCGGGCATGCAGCGCCTGGCGGGGAAACTCGCGCAGGATCTCCTTGAGGGTGTCGCCGGCGCCGGCCGGCAGCTTGAGGCGTCCGCCGTAGACCGGGTCACCGATCAGCGGATAGCGCGCATGGGCCATGTGCACCCGGATCTGGTGGGTGCGGCCGGTCTCGAGCTTGCAGCGCACATGGGTATGGGCGCGGAAGCGCTCCACTACCCGGTAGTGGGTCACCGCCGGCTTGCCCGAGGCGTTCACCGCCTGGCGCTTGCGGTCCTTCGGGTGGCGGCCGATGGGAGCGTCCACGGTGCCGCCGGCGGTCATCACCCCGACCACCACGGCATCGTATTCGCGCGAGACGCTGCGCGCCTGGAGCTGCTCGACCAGGGCGGTCTGGGCGGCCAGGGTCCTGGCCACCACCATCAGCCCGCTGGTGTCCTTGTCCAGGCGGTGCACGATGCCCGCCCGGGGAATGGCCGCCAGCGCCGGGTCGTGGTGCAGCAGGGCATTGAGCAGGGTGCCGTCGGGGTTGCCGGCGGCGGGATGCACCACCAGGCCCGGCGGCTTGTCGATCACCAGCACCTCGTCGTCCTCGTACACCACCGTCAGGGGGATGTCCTCGGGCTCGAAGCGGGTGTCGTCCTCGATCTCGGCGGCCAGCGCCAGGGCCTCGCCGCCGTAGACCTTGTCCTTGGGCTTGGCCACTCGGCCGTCCAGGGTCAGGGCCCCGCTCTTGATCCAGGCCTTGAGCCGCTCCCGGGAAAGGTCGGCGAAGAGTTCGGCGGCGGCCTGGTCGAGGCGCAGGCCCGCCATGCGTTCGGGAACGCGATGCTGGGCTTCGAGGGTCTGGGACATGGGTCGGGACAGGGCTCTTTGCGCACCGGGAGCGATGACTGCGTTTCACCGCAAGGTGCTTTATAGTGGGCGGATATCGGCCGATTCTACCACGGCCGTCCGGGTTGTTAGACACGAGGATCACGATGCGCGTTATCACCTCCCCCGCCCGCCTGGCGTCCCTGCTGCTGGCCGGCGTCCTGCTGGCCGGCTGCGCCAGCACCGATTCCCAGGAAGACGAGCTCGACGGTGTCGCCGAACGCCAGCTCTACGAGGAGGGTCGCGAGGCCCTGGAGGATGGCCGTTATACCACCGCCATCAATCGGCTCGAGGCCATCGACACCCGCTTCCCCTTCGGCGAGCATGCCCAGCAGGCGCAGCTGGAGCTGATCTACGCCTACTACGAGACCGACGACTGGGAAGGCACCCGTGCCGCCGCCAGCCGCTTCATCCGCCTGCACCCGGACCACCCGCAGGCGGACTACGCCTACTACATGCGTGGCCTGGCCGCCTGGCAGGCGGGGCGCTTCAGCCTCGAGCGGCTGCGGCTGATCGACATCGCCAAGCGCGACCCGGGCGCCACCCGCGATGCCTACGCCGACTTCCGCGAGCTGATCCAGCGCTACCCGGACAGCCAGTACGCCCCGGACGCCCGGCAGCGCATCGTCTACCTGCGCAACGTGCTGGCCCGCCACGAGCTGCACGTGGCCGACTTCTACCTGCGTAAGGGGGCCTACCTGGCCGCCGTGGAGCGTGGCCGCTGGGTGATCGAGAACTACCCGCAGTCCGAGGCCACCCATGACGCCCTGGCGGTGATGGTGGAGGGTTACCTGGGCCTCGAGATGCGCGACCGCGCCCGCGAGACCCTGCAGGTGCTGATCGACAACGCCCCGAACCACGAGCGCCTGCGCGGCCGCTCCTTCCGCCCGGAGCACGTCAAGGCCGACGCCCTCTCGGCCTGACGCCGCCGAGCAGGTTAATGCCGCCGTCGTGGCCGACATCAACAAGAAACCCCGCCCAGTCAGAGCTCGGCGGGGTTTCTGTTTTCCGTCTGGACACCGGCTGCCGGTCACCGAACTGCTTGGCGCCGAGCACCGTGACCACTTCCCAGGCAGGCAAAAGCAGCACCGATACTTGTACCCCGCCTCGAACAAATACCTTTTCCATGGATATGGAAAAGGTATACTTTTTACTCATGGACGCCTTCGAGTTCGACTCGCGCAAGAGCGAAGCTAACCGGCACAAGCACGGCATCGACTTTGTCGAGGCCCAGCGTCTCTGGGAAGACCCGGACTTGCTTGAGATCACGGCAAAGACTCTGGATGAGCCACGTTTCGTCGTGATTGGCAGGATCGATGGCAAGCACTGGTCCGGCATCATCACGTACCGCGGTAGACGCATTCGCCTGATCTCGGTCAGACGTTCGCGCAGCAGTGAGGTAGCCCTCTATGAAAGCCCATGATCTCGATAACCGCTTCGATGAAGGTGACGACATCATCGATGAGCTCGACCTGTCGCAAGCCAGTCGTCCGCTCAGAAAGCAGAAGCGCGTCAACGTCGACTTCCCGACATGGATGATCGACTCGCTGGACCGGGAAGCCGCTCGTCTCGGCGTCACCCGTCAGTCCATCATCAAGATCTGGCTGGCCGAGCGCCTGGAGCAGCATGGCTCGCATTCGCACTGACCCTGCCCCCTGACAGCAGAACGCCACCGCCCGAAAGGGGGTGGCGTTTCTCGTTTCTATTGGCCCGGTGCTTGCAACTTGGCGCCGTCAGTCCCCCGGCTGCCAGCCGTTGACGATCGGGTAGCGGCGGTCGCGGCCGAAGCCGCGGCGGGTGACGCGCACCCCCACCGGTGCCTGGCGGCGCTTGTACTCGCAGCGGTCCACCAGCTTGACCACCTTGTAGACGTCCTCGCGCTCGAACCCCGCCTCGATGATCGCCTCGGCGCTCATGTCGCCCTCGATGTAGCGCACCAGGATGGCGTCGAGCACGTCGTAGTCCGGCAGGCTGTCGCTGTCCTGCTGGTCCGGGGCGAGCTCCGCGGTAGGCGGCCGCTCGATGACCCGCTCGGGGATCGCCGGCGACTGGGCGTTGCGCCAGCGCGCCAGGCGGTAGACCCAGGTCTTGTAGACATCCTTGATGGCGTTGTAGCCGCCGACCATGTCGCCGTAGAGGGTGGCGTAGCCCACCGCCATCTCGCTCTTGTTGCCGGTGGTCAGCACCATCAGGCCCTTCTTGTTGGAGATTGCCATCAACAGCACGCCACGGCAGCGCGACTGCAGATTCTCCTCGGTGGTGTCCCGCTCGGTGCCGGCGAAGCTCTCGGCCAGGGTCGTCATGAACGCCTCGACCATCGGCTCGATGGGCAGCACCTCGTAGCCCACGCCCAGCAGCTCGGCCTGCTCCGCGGCGTCCTGCCGGGAGATGTCCGCCGTGTAGTGGTAGGGCATCATCACCGCGTGGACGCGCTGCGGGCCCAGGGCATCCACGGCGATGGCCAGCGAGAGCGCCGAGTCGATGCCGCCGGAGAGCCCCAGCACCACGCCCTGGAAGCCGCTCTTGTTGACGTAGTCGCGCAGGCCGGTGACCAGCGCGCAGTAGAGGTTCTCCTCCGGCTCGACCTCGGGCTCGGTCTCGCCCGGCTGGGGCACCCAGTGGTGGGCATCGCGCACGAACTGCACCGGCATCAGGCCCACCGCCCAGTGGGGCGCCTGCACCACCAGCTCGCCCTTCGCATCGACGCAGGCCGAGCCGCCATCGAAGACCAGCTCGTCCTGGCCGCCGATCTGGTTGACGTAGACGATGGGCAGCGCCACCTCGCGGGCCCGGGCCTCGAGCAGCGCCAGGCGCTCGGCGGGCTTGTCCTGGTGGAAGGGCGAGGCATTCAGGGTGACCAGTATCTGGGCGCCGGCATCGCGGGCCTGGCGGACCGGCTTCTCGCTCCAGATGTCCTCGCAGATCAGGATGCCGAGCCGGGCGCCCTGGTGCTCCACCACCAGCGGCCGGTTGCCGGTGGCGAAGTAGCGCTGCTCGTCGAACACCTCGTAGTTGGGCAGCGCCTGCTTGGCGTACTCGTCGAGCCACTCGCCGTTGTAGAGCACCCCGGCGAGGTTCCAGGTCTGCCCCTCCCGGCGGCCCGGGTAGCCGACGATGACCATGACGTCGCGGGCCATCTTCTCCGCCATGTGGGCCCGGGCATGACGCAGGCGGGTCTCCATGGAGGGGCGCAGCAGCAGGTCCTCCGGCGGGTAGCCGGTGAGGAAGAGCTCGGGCAGCACCACGATATCGGCACCATGCTCGATGCGCGCCTCGCGTACGGTCTCGATGGCGAGGTCGGCGTTGCCGGGAATGTCGCCGACCAGCGGGTCGAGCTGAGCCATCACCAGGGTCAGGTCTTGCATGGGCTTGGAAATCTCTCGAGAATCGATGGATACCCGCCATTGTCCCGCAAGGGCGGCCGAGTGGCAAAGCCGGCCACCCCCACCTGGGAGTTCCACAAGGAATGAACCTGTTGCTGATTCGCCTGATCATCTTCGCCGTGCTGTTCTTCGCCGGCCTCAAGCTCTACCGCATGTACCGCGAGTGGAAACTCGACCGCGACGGCCCGCAGCGGGAGGGGGGCGACCAGGGCAACCGCATGGTGCGCTGCAGCTGGTGCCAGGTGCACCTGCCCGAGGAGGATGCCCTGCGCGAACGCGGCGACTGGTTCTGCTCCGGCGACCACCGCGACAAGTACCTAGCAGAACGAAAAGAAGAGCAGAAGGAAGAGAAGAAAGAAGAGCAGAGGGAAGAGAACAAGCAGGAAAGGGACGACTGAACAATGACAAGGGCGGGTTCTCCTCGTCCGCGTGATCCTCCCTGCCCTCTCGACCGAGGCTGCCCTCTCAGACTCCCCGCAAGGATGACGCACAACCCTTGTAGGCGATCGCCTACGGCGTGGCATTGCCTCCCGGCTAGCCTGAAGAAAGGACCCACCGAACAGGCCACCGCCGGGAGGGCACCATGCGCCCTGCTGCCAGATATCCGCTTTCTTCTCGCCAACACGGCTTTACGCTGATCGAACTGATCGTCGCCATCGCCGTGCTCGCCATCCTCGTCACCTGGGCTATCCCCAACTTCCAGCGCTTTACCGCCCGAAACGAGGTCGCCGCCGAGGTGATGCGCATCAAGACGGCTTTAGCGCTGGCAAGGAACACGGCGGTGACCAGACGGACGACGATTTCTGTGTGCTCGAGCCCCGGCCCCGATCACGACACCTGCACCTTCGATGACTGGTCGCATCCGTGGGTGGTCGTCGAGGGGAAAGCGACAGGAGGTGACCTGACAGGCGACAGGGTACTGAGGATTCTTGATGGACCTGACAATACGGCCGTCACCTTCAACCGGGATGACCGCCCCGTGAGATTCTCGGCGTTAGGGTGGTCGCAGGGCTACAATGGAACCTTCTCTGTTTGCGCGCAAGGGCACGGAGGCTCAGCCGTCGTCATCAGCAACATAGGCAAGGTACGCTCCGAGAGCAGCACATTTGTATGTTAATGGTTGCTGGCTCGAGCGTGACTCAATCCAGCAGAACAACAGAATCTTAATCCAGTATCGCAATGTCACAACGATGAGCGCAAAAACCAGCTCGTAGTTAGGGGTTGGCTATATCTCCGGGGCTGCTTCCGTCAAGAAATTTTGCAAGATCATCCGGCATATCAAAGGACTGCCTGTAGTCAACAGCATAGTATCCAAGCGGGTTGTCAGCATCCCCGTAAGCCAAAAGTTCGGAGGCTTTTTTTCCATCGGCGGTTGCACCCGTGTCATCGAGAAGTGAAACGGCTTTCTGAAGCTCATCAAGGTTATAAACATACTGTGAATCGCCCCCACCTCCTATTTCCATGGTCTTTTTATCAAAACCACAGATGCCGCTTTCATAACATGAAAGAGTATTGCCATAGGGGTCTGCATCAAACTGAAGGGCTACACCACCATCAATGGGGGCCGAGACTACAGAACCATTGAACTGCCCTTGAGTGCCACCGCCACCAATTACGATGTAATCGCCCAACACAATAATAAGACCATCAAAACTTGGCACACCGTTAAAGGACACATTACCATCGACAATCAGCACCCCGCTGCCGGAAAACTGCCCACTCTTACTGTAATTTACCCGGGGAACACCACCACTCCCACCCACATCCAAATCACTACTTATATCAATGACCTTCTGGGAATCATCTACCGAAACATCTGAGATAAGAGGTGTTACCCCATCGGCTCCCACCCAGATAAAGCTTCCATCATCCGTTACAGGTGTTGCATCAGGATCGTCAGGATCGGCATATGAAAGAACATCGCCAGACTTGGAGGTATCCCATGCCGTAGGCGTAAGAAAAGTAACACCACTTCTTTCATGTGCATCGGCAAGAGTATGGACCACTGCATCAGGAGGGGCAGCTGAACCACCTGGATTGAGCAATGCATTGGCCCATAAGCTGGACCTCAGAGAATCAATATATTCCGCCATCAGCGCAGGATTCTTGAAAATATCGATATCGATCGATGATTGTACGCCACCCACATAATTGCAGAATTTATTGCTGGGTGAATCGATACAAGTCTGGATATCCGGATTGCTATCGGACTCCTCAGCGACTTTACTAACATCCTTATTAGTAATATCTTCTATGAGCGCATCTGCAGCGGCTGGACATCCGACCTGTACTGCTGCTTTCAAGCTCCCAAAAACTTCGGTACCAATGAAATCTGCATTGGAGGTGGGAGGATTGATGATAGTGTCATTTGGGCAATCCAATCCATCTGAAGCAGCCACCAATGCAGCACCAGGGCCCAATGCAAGCTGTGCCTGAAACTGAATGTAACGGTACACGGAAGGATCTTGAATTGTCTCACCGATCGCAACGACATCATAACGGCCGTCACTCACTTCATTATAGTAATAATAGGCTGCAAGATTGTCATAGTCACTGGACCCGTTTCTGAGTCTATTCGTGACGGGAACCAAATCCTCAGCAGGATCACCGTCACCTCTAACAACACCGAGAAACTCATCATTCCACGCCTCTGAAGCGGCAAATTCCGCTGCCATGAAGGCACTACTTGAGGCCCGATAATTACCTGCCATGGATTCTTCAAGCCGAGAGGCCTGATAGCTTGAAAGGCCGAGAATTAAGGTAACTACCAGCAATACAAGGGTGACAAGAAGTGCGGCACCATTTTCTTTACAATGATTCCTCATGACTGAACTCCTCATGCACCGTGGAAAGCTTGACCTGTTAAAGATCTTCATCCTTCTCAGTTCAGGCCGGCATTGACACTTGACAATGCCTTTATCCTATTAGTTATAACAAATTCAAAACGCTGAGCCTGATCATCTTCACTCAACGGAGGTAGCTCCAACTGCACACCAATGGTTGCCGTAGCTGCGCTCGCAGGCCTGGAAAAAAGTATACTTTCAATGCCACCGGCAACTGCAGAAGGCGCACTATAAGTAACACCGGAATGAGTAACTCCCGAAGGATAAATCTCAAATTCCTGCTCAGGATCTGGGGCAATACCATCAGCCTCAAGCCAACCACATCGGTAAGAGACCTTCAACTCTCCCGCGGCATCATCGAATTCATATCTTACATTATAGACATCGTCCACTCCGTCAATGAACGGGGCAATCTCGTCGGCGGAAGTAGAATTTTTACAATAGGGTATCCCCTCCCTTCCCCTTAGGCTCAAAGCATCGAAATACTCAATCTCAACCGCACTTCCTGAATCGACAACTCTGACTTCTGTTGATGCCGTATTCGGATTTTGTGAAGAAGCATTAAAAGCGGACCTTACGTCATCTGACATGACATCCACGACATAACGCAAAATTTCCTGCCTTTTAGCCAAAGCTTCCATTCTCTGGAAAGACTGAAGACCAGTGATAAAAACTTTTCCGGCACCCAGCAACACGATCAGCCCAATCAATAAGGCAACCATTAATTCGACAAGGGAAAAGCCTTTGTCTTTAGCCCCGAATTGACATAAATTATTATTTCTCATGGAACAATCTCTGCCGGAACAGCGGGAATCTTGACAACATACTTCAAAGTAGACACATCTTCGACACTACTGCTATTGTTACTTTGCAGCACAAAGCGCTCATCATCCCAGCTGATTACGATGTCAAAACGGCACTCGTCCCCAGCAACGCTCGTTGTGTTAGGCAACCCAATAACATTCAACCCCGGAAGATAAGTAATCCAGACATCATGCCAGTCGGGCCAATAATTACCAGCATCCCAGTCTTCCATCGAGACTATATCATCACATTTTCCATTTTTTTCAGAAGCCGAAGCCCACAGGCGCTCAACCGCATCCTGCGCCGCCAGTGTCGCCACTGACCTTTGATACGCTGCATGAGAACTCTGCATGGCTTTTATCTGCATAGCTGCCACACCGAGCAATCCAACGGCCAAAACCAAGATAGCCACCAAGGCCTCGATCAGAGTAAAGCCACAGGACTTTTTTTTCACTGAAAAAAACCTCAAACTAGAACTCCATTTTTCATTGGCGATTTATTCTTCCGGATGCTTCAACTTCCATTGTTTCTGATTTCTGATAGGAAACCGTCACCTCACAAGGATCATCAGAGCAATTTTCTCTGCGACCAAGCGGATTGAATGTTACAGAAAAATCACCTGATTTTGACTCTATAGCGACACGATTATCTCTCGCCTCCATCACTCTCAGTGTCGATACAGCGCCACTGGGGCCTGCCGTTACCTCGAGTTTCCATGGAACTGCACCAGACGCCGACATCACTACCGACACATCGGCTCTGCGTTTTACCGCTTCGCTGCGCGCATAATTCAACCCGGTCAGAATCTGATTATAATCCGCAGCGAAGCGGTTGCTGGCCACAAGGTTCTGAAAGCTTGGCACGGCGATGGTCGCCATGATGATGATGACGGCAATCGTCACCAACAACTCGATCAGGGTAAAACCCTTCAACTTCGTGACTTTACCAGCAGCCATCAGGTGTACTCCCGCGCTGGCCTGTCTGCTCCACCCAGAGTTCAGTACAAGCCACCTCATCTGAAGAGCCTGTGGCCTTTATCTTGAATGCCGATGTGCTCACGGCACCACTAGCATATGGGCTTATGCTATAAAAACCTTCTTCCGACGGAACATCAAACGTAACACAAGCACTACCATCGCCGGTCTTGGTATAGTCACTCGTCACCGTGTAACAACGTTCAAGCCGTCCGGCAATCTCCATCAACTTGGCTTGGCCATCACTGACGCGGGCTTCTTTTACATACTTCGTGTAGTTTGGATAAGCAATCGCCGCCAGGATTCCGATCACAGCAACCGCAATCAGCAGTTCGATCAGCGTAAAGCCGGCGCTGAGCCGGGGGCTGCCTGAAGGGCCCTGGGGCCTGGATTGTGTGCTCGTGGGCGTCACGCGGTGCGTCTCCCTGCGGGTCGAGGCATTTGTTTCAGTATGTATCAAGATGTGGCGTTTCGATAGGGTGAGGGTGCAAAAATGCCATGCTGCCCAGGTGAGCGGCTGCTTACGGGGTAGGCCTCGGCGGCCCCGGCAGGCTTGCCGGGCCCGCGCGTACGGGGCTGTCGCTGGCGCGGCTTGCCGCGACGGACCGGGCCCTGGCACACCAGCAAGAACACATAGGGTATATCAGGATATGAATTTAGCGTTTTTCATTATAACCAACATACTGTGCAAGGAGGCGCAAAACTCCCCCTCCCCTGACCCTCAGGCAGCACGATGCGACTCAACCCTTCCCTGCTGGTGCTGGCGGCCCTCGCCGCGGCGCTGGCCATCAACCGTTACTTCCCCCACGGCTACGGCACCATCCATCAGGGCATGGCCGGCGCCGGCACCGCCCTGGCCCAGGACAGCATCGCCGCGGCCACCATTCCGGCTGGCATGGCCTTCTACTCGCCGGAAGAGGAAGAGACCGTGCGCGGCGAGCCCCCCTGGGGCAGGGCCAGGAGATCCGGTGAGCTTGTACCAGCTGGGGGCCGCGCTGAGCCTGGGCTGGCAGTTCTGATTCACCATCGCTGCGCGATGGATCGCGCTGCAAGCCGGGACGCCGGACCGAGAGCTCCTACGAAACCCCTTCCCTCTACCCCCTCACCCATATGAAGAACGCCGCCGTCATTGGCATAACGGCGGCGTTCTCGTCTCGGCGCGGTGAATAACCGCTCTCATTCGTGGCCATGCTCCTTGATGTACTGCTTCAGGGCTTGATCGATGCGGCGCTGCCAGCCTTCTCCTTCCGCCTTGAAGTGGTCGATCACCTCCTGGGAAAGTCGAATCGACGTCTTCACCTTCGTCGGCGAGCGCTGCTTGCCTCGCTGGCCAATGGTGCGCTGCAGGTTGGCAGGCAGGGCCTCCGACATCGGGCGCATCCGCTTCACGTCGTCATCGGTAAGCTCGCGAACCTCCCCGTCCTTATCCGTGAGTCGCGTTTTCATAGCGGCGTACCTCCCTCGGGTTAGCCTTCCTCAGGCTGATGACTCGAATCCCGTCCTCGATCGGCGTAAAGCACACCACATGGACGCGCTGGCCAATTTTCCCCAATGCGACAAACCGCCGTTCGGGGTACTCGAAACGAGTATCTTCCGAGAAGAGCGCGCCCTCCCAGTCAAGGCGCTCTACCGCGGTGAACGGTATGCCGCGTTCCCGTTCGTTGCGAGCGCTCTTGGCGGGATCGAAGTCGATAATCATGAATTTTATTGTATAGACAAAAAGAGAAGACGGAAAGTTCAGGTACACCCATCAGCCCACATCATGATAGAGGAAGGAGAGTATCGAGAGAGGGCTGAGGTTTCAGGCGCTTGCAGGATCTGCGCGGTCGAGGGGGAGACGGGCAATACTGAGATAGAGGTTTCAATTCCAGCCGACACAGGCGGCGCCATCGCTGCGCGATGGATCGCGCTGCAAGCAGGAAAGAGCGCTCCTGCGGGGAGCACGAAATCCGCCATCGCTGCGCGATGGATCGCTCAGCAGCTGATCTCCCACGAAAACCTTCCCCTACGATGAAGAACGCCGCCGTCAGGTCCCTGACGGCGGCGTCTTAGTGTCCGCGGGGCGGGGAGCGCGTTACTCGCTGGCGATCACCCGCTCGCGCAGTTCGCGGGGCATGGAGAAGGTGATGGTCTCCTCGCGGCCGGCAAGCTCCTCGGGAGCCGTTGCCCCGAGCGCCTGCAGCCGCTCGATCACGCCCTTGACCAGCACCTCGGGAGCGCTGGCGCCGGCGGTGACGCCGATCACCCCGACTCCGTCGAGCCACGCCGGGTCGACCTGCTCGGCGCTGTCGACCAGGTAGGCCGGGGTGCCGACCCGCTCGGAGAGCTCGCGCAGGCGGTTGGAGTTGGAGCTGTTGGGGCTGCCCACCACCAGCACCAGGTCGGCGCCGTCCGCCAGCTCACGCACGGCGTCCTGGCGGTTCTGGGTGGCGTAGCAGATGTCGTCCTTGCGCGGCCCCTGGATCTCCGGGAACTTCTCGCGCAGGGCGTCGATCACCCGGGCGGTGTCATCCATGGAGAGGGTGGTCTGGGTGACGAAGGCCAGCTTGCTCGGGTCCTTCACCTCGAGACGCGCCACGTCGGCCTCGTCCTCGACCAAGTAGATCTGCCCGCCATGGGAGGTGTCGTAGCGCCCCATGGTGCCCTCCACCTCGGGATGCCCCTCGTGGCCGATCAGGATGCACTCCTGGCCACGGCGGGCGTAACGCAGCACCTCCAGGTGCACCTTGGTGACCAGCGGACAGGTGGCGTCGAACACCTTGAGGCCCCGGCGCTCGGCTTCCTCCTGCACGGCGCGGGAGACCCCGTGGGCCGAGAAGATCACGATGACGTCGTCGGGCACCTCATGGAGCTCCTCGACGAACACCGCCCCCCGCTCGCGCAGGCTGTCGACCACGAAGCGGTTGTGGACCACCTCGTGGCGCACGTAGATCGGCGGGCCGAAGACGTCCAGCGCGCCATTGACGATCTCGATGGCGCGGTCAACGCCGGCGCAGAAGCCGCGGGGGTTGGCCAGCTTGATTTGCATGGTGTCGGGTTGCATGGGGGCCTTGCCTTGATGCTCTTGCATCGATATCTCATTGAAAACGCTAGCGGTGCCTGTGGTGGCAGCGCCTGCCATAACGCCATTGTCATGTGCAGTGCCGCGCCCTTGGGGTCTGACCCCGCTTCTGCATATTACACCCACCATTTGATGGTACTGAGTCATCAACGACGTGGGGGTCAGACCCCAAGGGCTACGCCGAGCTCTAGGAGGGCCCAGGGCGTGCCCCCGAAGACATGTGCCTCAATGGGTGGTGGCGGGCTTCACGTCCAGTACCTCCACCTCGAAGGTCAGGGTACGCCCCGCCAGCGGGTGGTTGAAGTCCACTTCCACCTGCTCGCCCTCGATGTGCCTGATCACCCCTGGCAGCTCGCCGCCGGCGGCATCGGCGAAGGACATCACCATGCCCACCTCCGGCTCGTCGCTCTCGAAGTCGTCGCGCTTGAGCAGCTGGATGTTCTGGGGGTTGTGCTGGCCGAAGGCGTGCTCGGGGGTGATCTCGAAGCTGCCGGTATCGCCGCTCGCCAGCCCCTTCAGGGGATGCTCGAAGCCGGGCGGCAGGTTGCCGTCGCCCACCTGGAAGGTGGCGGGCGCCTTGTCACGGGTGGAATCCACCACGGTGCCGTCTTCCAGGCTGAGGGTGAAGTGCAGGGTCACTTCCATGCCCTCGTCGATGCGGAGGTCCTGGGATTCCTGGTTGCTCATGGCGTGTCTCTCGAAGCGTGCATGAAGTTTCACACATGAAGGTTGCGAAGGTGGTGGCGGCTTGGACGGCCGGGCGGCAAGCGGGTTCCTCAGCCACGCCGGCGGGCCCGTCGCCGCTCGGCGAACAGCGACTCCCAGATCAGGCCGATGGCCCCCAGGGTGATGCCGATGTCCGCCACGTTGAAGGCCGGGTAGTACCAGCCGGCCACGTGGAAGGAGAGGAAGTCCACCACGTAGCCGTGCACCAGCCGGTCGTAGAGGTTGCCCAGCGCCCCGCCGATGATCAGCGCCAGCGACACGGCCAGCAGCGTCTCGTCGCGCCTGAGGCGGCGCATCCAGACCGTCAGGCCGATGCTCGCCCCCACCGCGATGGTGGCGAAGAACCAGCGCTGCCAGCCGGGATGCCCGGCCAGGAAGCTGAAGGCGGCGCCGGTGTTGTGCAGCAGCGTCAGGTCGAAGAACGGCAGCACTTGCACCGGCCGGGCGTAGTCGAGCAGGCCGCTGGCGGCATACTTGGTGCCGAGATCCAGCACGATCACCGCCAGCGCCAGCCACAGCCAGCGCAGGGGGCGGTCCATGGGCGCGGCCTCGGGCCGGCCGCTCTTGTCGCTCATGCTCGCCTCGCTTCCCTCGGACATCGCCATCTCCTCGTGCCGGCCGTCAGGCATACTGCCGCGTCTCGCCGGGGCCGTCCGGCAGGTTGCTGATGCAGCGCCCGCAGAGGTCCGGATGCGCCGGGTGGGTGCCCACGTCCTCGCGATGGTGCCAGCAGCGCTCGCACTTGTTGTTGGGGCTCTCGACCACGGCCACCTTGAGCCCCTCGAGCTCGGTGGCCTCGGCGCCCTCTCCTTCACCCTCGGCCTCGCCGAGCGGCTTGAGCGTCACCTCGCTGGTGAGCATCACGAAGCGCAGCTCGTCGCCCAGCTTGGCGAGCGTGGCCTGCAGGGCGTCGTCCACGTAGAGGGTGACCTCGGCGGCCAGGCTGCCCTTGATGGTCTTGGCGTTGCGGGCGTCCTCCAGGCACTTGTTGACCGCCTGCTTGACCTCGAGCACCTGCTCCCAGAAGTCGCGGCCCAGGGCGGCGTCATCGGCGAGCGTCTCGAGGCCCGTGTAGTACTCGGCGAGCAGCACGCTGTCGCCGCGCTTGCCCGGGATGTTCTCGTAGATCTCCTCGGCGGTGAACGAGAGGATCGGCGCCACCCAGCGCACCAGCGCCTCCACCACGTGGTAGAGCGCGGTCTGGGCGCTGCGGCGCGCCACGGAGTCGGCCTGGGTGGTGTACTGGCGATCCTTGATCACGTCCAGGTAGAAGCCACCGAGCTCCCGGGCGCAGAAGCCGTGCACCTGCTGGTAGACGTCGAGGAAGCGGTACTCCTCGTAGGCGGTCTCGATGCGCGCCTGCAGCTGGGCGGCGCGATCCACCACCCACTGGTCCAGGGCCAGCATCTCGCCGAAGGGCAGCGCGTCGCGCTCCGGCTCGAAGCCGTTGAGGTTGGCGAGCAGGAAGCGCGAGGTGTTGCGGATGCGCCGGTAGACGTCGGCGGTGCGCTTGAGGATCTCGTCGGAGACGGCCATCTCGCCGGAGTAGTCGGTGGAAGCCGCCCACAGGCGCAGGATGTCGGCGCCGAGCTTGTCCATCATCTCCTGGGGCGCCACCACGTTGCCCACCGACTTGGACATCTTGCGGCCCTGGGCGTCCACGGTGAAGCCGTGGGTGAGCAGGCCGCGATACGGCGGGTGGCCGTCGATGGCGCAGCCGGTCAGCAGCGAGGAGTGGAACCAGCCGCGGTGCTGGTCGGAGCCCTCCAGGTAGAGGTCGGCGATCGGGCCCTGCTCGTGGCCGTGGGGGTGCGAGCCGCGCAGCACGTGGCGATGGGTGGTACCGGAGTCGAACCAGACGTCCAGGGTGTCGGTGACCTTGTCGTAGTCGGCGGCCTCCTCGCCCAGCAGCTCCGCCGGGTCGAGGCGGAACCAGGCGTCGATGCCCTCCCGCTCCACGCGCTGGGCGGCCTCTTCCATCAGTTCGATGGTGCGCGGATGCAGCTCGCCGGTGGCCTTGTGCAGGAAGAAGGGGATCGGCACGCCCCAGTTGCGCTGGCGGGAGATGCACCAGTCCGGGCGGTTGGCGATCATGCTGTGCAGGCGCGCCTTGCCCCAGGCCGGCGTGAAGGTGGTCGCCTCGATGCCCTCCAGGGCCCGCTCGCGCAGGGTCCTGCCGTGACTGCCCTGCACGTCCATGCCCACGAACCACTGGGCGGTGGCGCGGTAGATCACCGGCGTCTTGTGGCGCCAGCAGTGCATGTAGCTGTGAGTGATCGGCTCGTGATGCATCAGCGCCCCGACCTCGCGCAGCTTCTCGACGATACGGGGGTTGGCCTTCCAGATCATCTGGCCGCCGAAGTAGGGCAGGTCCTCGGCGTAGACGCCATTGCCCTGCACCGGGCTCTCGATCTCCTCGAAGGCCATGCCGTGCTCGCGGCAGGTGACGAAGTCATCCATGCCGTAGGCGGGGGCGGAGTGGACGATGCCGGTGCTGCCCACCTCGGCCTCGACGTAGTCGGCGAGATACACCGGCGAGAGGCGCTCATAGAAGGGGTGGCGGAAGCGGATACCGTCGAAGGCCTCGCCCTTGGCGGTGGCGATCACCTCGCCCGTGAGGCCGAAGCGCTCCAGGCACGACGCCACCAGTTCCTCGGCCAGCACCAGCAGCCGCTCGCCGGTGTCCACCAGGGCGTAGGTGAACGCCGGGTGCATGTTGAGCGCCTGGTTGGCGGGGATGGTCCAGGGCGTGGTGGTCCAGATGACGATGGCGGCGGGCTTGGCGAGGGCCTCGAGGCCGAAGGCAGCGGCCAGGCGGTCGGCATCCTCCACCGGAAAGGCCACATCGATGGCGTCGGACTTCTTGTCGGCGTACTCCACCTCGGCCTCGGCCAAGGCCGAGCCGCAGTCGAAGCACCAGTTGACGGGCTTGAGCCCCTTGAACACGTAACCGGCTTCGACCATGTCGGCCAGCGCGCGGATCTCGCCGGCCTCGTTGGCGAAGTCCATGGAGCGGTAGGGGTTGTCCCAGTCGCCGATCACGCCCAGGCGCACGAAGTCGGTGAGCTGCTTCTGGATCTGCTCGGCGGCGTACTCGCGGCACAGCTCGCGGGCACGCGCCGGCTCGAGGTGCTTGCCGTGGGTGGTCTCCACCTTGTGCTCGATGGGCAGGCCATGGCAGTCCCAGCCGGGCACGTAGGGGGCGTCGAAGCCGGCCAGGTTCTTCGACTTGACGATGATGTCCTTGAGGATCTTGTTGACGGCGTGACCGATGTGGATGCTGCCGTTGGCGTAGGGAGGGCCGTCGTGCAGCACGAACAGCTCCCTGCCCCGGCGCTCCTCGCGCAGGCGATGGTAGAGGTCCATCTCCTTCCACTGCGCCACCCGGGCGGGCTCCTTTTTCGGGAGCATGCCACGCATGGGGAAGTCGGTTTCTGGCAGGTTCAGAGTGTGCTTGTAGTCGCTCATATCCTGGGGGTCAGCCGTCGTCGTGGTCGGCGGGCGCACCCGCCGAGGAATCGGAAGTCACGGCCTCGCGCGCCAGCGGCGCCGATGCCAGAGGAAGATCATCACCGTCGCCGGCCTGTCGGTCGGCGGCGTGGTTCGCGAAGTAGGCGCGGGCCCGCTTGAGGTCGAGACCGATCTGGTGCTTGAGGGCCGCGAAGTCGTCGAACTTGACCTCGCCGCGCAGCTTGGCGCAGGGGAACACCGTCAGGCGCCGGCCGTAGAGGTCGCCGTCGAAAGCGAAGAGGTGCACCTCGAGCACCGGCCGCTCGCTGCCCACCGTGGGGCGCCAGCCGATGTTGGCCACGCCGGGCAGGCGGCGCCCGTCGGGGAGTTCGCTGACCACCGCATAGACACCCTGCAGGGCCAGCGACAGGGCCGGCTGCGGCAGGTTGGCGGTGGGCACGCCGATGGTGCGGCCCAGCTGCCGGTCGGGCACCACCCGGCCGCCCAGCCGGTAGGGGCGGCCCAGCAGGCGCGCCGCGGCGGCGAAGTTGCCGCTGGCCAGCAGGGTGCGCACCCGGGTGCTGGAGACCCGTTCGTCGTCGACGGTGAAGGTGCGGGTGTGCTCGACGCCGAAGCCGCGGGTCTCGCCCACCTCGGTGAGCAGGTGGAAGTCGCCGCGGCGGTCGCAGCCGAAGCGGAAGTCGTCCCCCACCACCAGGTGGCGCACGCCCAGGCCACCCACCAGCACCTGCTCGATGAATTCCAGGGCGGTCAGGCTGCGCAGGGCATCGTTGAACGGCAGGCAGAGGATGCGATCGACCCCGCACTCGCCGAGCAGCGCCACCTTGTCGCGCAGCCGGGTCAGCCGCGGCGGCGCCTGGTCGCCGGCGAAGAACTCCCGGGGCTGGGGCTCGAAGACCACCACCGTGACCGGCAGGCCGAGCCGGGCGGCCTGCTCGCGGCACTGGTCGAGGATCGCCCGGTGGCCGCGGTGCACGCCATCGAAGTTGCCGATGGTGGCCACGCAGCCGCGATCCTCGTCACGCAGGTTGTGCAGTCCTCGAATCACTCGCATGGGCGTCATCACGCTGGGAAATAAAGTCCACGATTATAACGGACCGGGGGCCCCTTGACAGCCGGCGCGGCTTGGTCTTTGTCTACCCCTTCATCCGAAAATGACGAAGCCGCACCCCGAAGGCCGCCAGCCAGGCGAAGTAGACCACCACCCCGGCCGAGACCAGCACCGCCAGCCAGCCGGCGCGGGTCCAGACGCTCCACTCGAGCCAGGCCTGCCAGTCGGGCGAGAGCCACCAGAGCCCCAGGCCCATCACCGTGCAGCCGCCGAGCAGCTGTACCGCATAGCGCCCCCAGCCGGGCTGGAAGACCAGCACGCCCTGCTTCCTGAGCAGCCAGCCCAGCAGGCCGGCGTTGAGGAAGGCCGATAGCGCCGTGGCCAGCGCCAGGCCGGCATGGGCCAGCGGCCAGATCAGGATCAGGTTGAAGACCATGTTGGCGACCATGGCGATGATGCCGACCTTCACCGGCGTGGCGGTGTCCTGGCGGGCGAAGAAGCCCGGCGCCAGCACCTTGATCAGCATAAAGGCCACTAATCCAAACGCATAAGCTCGAAGGCTCATCGCCGCCATGGCGATGTCGCGCTCGGTCATGGCGCCGTAGTGGAACAGCGAGATCAGCAGCGGCTCGGCGAGCACGGCCAGGGCCAGGGCGGCCGGCAGGCCGAGCAGCAGCACGGCGCGGATCGCCCAGTCGAGCATGGCGGCGAAGTGCTCGCCGGACTGCTCGGCATGGCGCTTGGAGAGCGCCGGCAGGATCACGGTGCCGATGGCGATGCCGAACACCCCCAGCGGCAGCTCCACCAGGCGGTCCGAGTAGTAGAGCCAGGAGACGCTGCCTGCCGCCAGCAGCGAGGCCAGCACGGTGTCGAGCAGCAGGTTGATCTGCGACACCGAGACGCCGAACAGCGCCGGCGCCATCAGCCGCAGGATGCGCCGCACGCCGCTGTGGGCGAAGTCGGGCCAGGGCCGCGGCAGCAGCCCCAGCCGCGCCAGGAAGGGAACCTGGAAGGCCAGCTGCGCGCCGCCGGCGATCAGCACGCCCCAGGCCAGCGCCATGGCCGGCTCCTCGAACAGCGGCGTGAGCAGCACCGCCGCACCGATCAGCGAGAGGTTGAGCAGCACCGGGGTGAAGGCCGGCACGGCGAAGCGGTTCCAGGTGTTGAGCGTGCTGCCGGCGAAGGCGGTGAGCGAGATCAGCAGCAGGTAGGGGAAGGTCAGCCGCAGCATGTCGGCGGTCAGCGCCAGCTTCTCCGGGTCGCGGCCGAAGCCGGGCGCGAAGGCCCACACCAGCCAGGGCGAGGCCAGCATGGCCAGCGCCGTGATCAGCGCCAGCACCGCCGTGAGGCTGCCGGCCACCGCATCGAGCAGCTCCTTCACCTCGCGCTTGCTGCCGCGGGTGGCATATTCCGAGAGCACCGGCACGAAGGCCTGGTTGAAGGCCCCCTCGGCGAACAGGCGGCGCAGGAAGTTGGGGATCTTGAAGGCGACGAAGAAGGCGTCGGCCCCGTTACCGGCGCCGAACAGGGTGGCGATCACCACGTCGCGCGCCAGCCCCATCACTCGCGAGAGCATGGTCATCACGCTGACCACCAGGCCGGAGCGCATCAGGCCACCCGCCTTGGGCGCCACCGCGCGGTCCTGGTCGTCGACGGCCGGCGGGCGGGGCGGACCGTCAGGCGTCTGGCGTTCGTCGTCCCGGGGCTCGGGGGACTGGTCGTGATCCGTCACCGTCTGTTCCTCGTTCGGCGCCGCGGCGGGCGCTCGGCAAGAATCGCGGACACAAAAAAACCGGCCGCAGCCGGTTTTTCTGCTGGCGCTCCCGACTTACGCCGCGAGAGCCTTGATACGCTTGTTCAGGCGGCTCTTCAGGCGCGCGGCCTTCTTCTTGGAGAGCACGTCCTTGTCGGCGATGCGGTCGATGACCGGCTGCGCCTGCTTGAAGGCGTCCATGGCCTGGGCGTGGTCACCGCCGTTGATGGCCTTGATGACGCGCTTGATGTAGGTACGGACCATGCTGCGCTGGCTCGCCTTCAAGACACGACGACCTTCCGCCTGACGGGCACGCTTGCGGGCTTGCTTGCTGTTCGCCACTGACTGTCTCCTTGGAGAAAGTTGTGGTCGCCATCTGCGGGCGACACTTGATAACTGTATGATCCAACAGGGAAATAAAAAATCCCCGCCGGCCTGGCCATGTTGCCGGCTGCGCCATCGAGCGCAGTCGCTTAGGGGCCGTGTCTGAGAGGATGGCGTATCCTATCACGCCAGCCCCGTGCTTGCCATAGTTCCTGCAATGGTGCAGGACGCTCGCAGATCGCAGCCTTACCCGGGGCTGATCCGGCGGCAGGCCTACGAGGAGGCGCTGTAAACCCCTCCCTGGGCGCTACCGATGCCGTCCCTGGCATAGGACCTCCTCTACGACCTGCCGCCGGCGCCCCTCGCACTAGTCAACTGCGATACCCCCGGCGGTAACACTAGAGCACCACCAGGTTGTCGCGGTGGATCAGCTCCGGCGCCTCCATGTAGCCGAGGATGGCCTCGATCTGGTGGCTGGGCTTGCCGACCAGCAGGCGGGCCTCGTCGGCGCCGTAGTTGACCAGCCCCTTGGCCACACGCTGCCCCTGGTCGTCGACGCAGAGCACCATGTCGCCGCGGCGGAACTGGCCGCTGACCGCGGTCACCCCCACCGCCAGCAGGCTGGAGCCGCTGCCCTTCAGCACCTTCACCGCGCCGGCATCCAGGGTCAGGCTGCCGCGCACCTGCAGCTGCCCCGCCAGCCAGCGCTTGCGCGCCGCCATGGGGGCCTGCTCGGGCAGCAGCAGGGTGCCCAGCCGCTCGCCCTCGGCCAGCCGACCGAGCACGTCCGGCTGGCGACCGCTGGCGATCACCGTGACCGCGCCGGAGCGGGCCGCCAGCTGGGCCGCGCGCACCTTGGTAGTCATGCCGCCACGGCCGAGCGCCCCGCCGCCGCCGGCCACCGCGGCCAGGCTCGGGTCATCCGCGCGCCCCTCGGCGATCAGTCGCGCCTCGGGGTTCGAGCGCGGGTCGGCATCGAACAGCCCTTCCTGGTCGGTAAGGATCACCAGGGCATCGGCTTCCAGCAGGTTGGCCACCAGGGCGCCCAGGGTGTCGTTGTCGCCGAAGCGGATCTCGTCGGTGACCACGGTGTCGTTCTCGTTGACCACCGGCACCACCCGCAACGCGACCAGGGTCCGCAGCGCCGACCGGGCATTGAGGTAACGCTTGCGGTTGGAGAGGTCGTCGTGGGTGAGCAGGATCTGGGCGGTGAGCAGGCCGTGGCGAGCGAAGTGGCCCTCGTAGCACTCGGTAAGGCCGTTCTGGCCCACCGCCGCCGCGGCCTGGAGCTCGTGGACGGCCGAGGGGCGGGCCTGCCAGCCCAGGCGCACCATGCCGGCGGCCACCGCCCCGGAGGAGACCAGTACCACCTCGATGCCACGCTTGTGCAGCGCGGCAATCTGGTCCACCCAGCCGCCGATGGCCGCCTCGTCGAGGCCGCGGCCGTCGTTGGTCAGCAGCGCACTGCCGATCTTCACCACCACCCGGCGGGCACGCTTCAGGGCCTCGCGGCCGACTACCTGCTCGTTGCTTTCCATCCTTTCCTCGGTTCACCCCTCAACGGGCACCCAGCTTGCGGATCGACCGCCCCTAGGGCGCGTACTCGACCTCGACATCGTAATCATCGTCATCGAAATCGTCGTCGTCATCCTCGTCGGTCGGCTTGCGCTTGCGGCCCAGGCGGGCCTCGGTGCGGGCCACCGCCTCGTCTTCCATGCGCGAGCGCATCTCGCGGGCACGCTCGGCGGCCTCCTCGTCCTCGTTCTCGAGGCGGCGCTGCTCGGTGAGCCAGCGGTAGGCGGCCTGCACCAGGGCATCGGTGCCGTCGCTGGAAATCGCCGAGATGCGGAACACCGGCCCCTCCCAGCCCAGATGACGGACGATCTCGTCGGCCACCGCCTCGCGCTCCTCGGCCGGCAGCAGGTCGAGCTTGTTGAGCACCAGCCAGCGAGGCAGCTCGGCCAGCGCCGGCGAGAACTCGCCCAGCTCGTGGATGATCGCCTCGGCGGCCTCCACCGGGTCGGACTCGTCGAAGGGCGCCACGTCGACCACGTGGAACAGCAGCCGGGTGCGGGTGAGGTGCTTGAGGAAACGCAGCCCCAGGCCGGCGCCGTCCGAGGCCCCCTCGATCAGGCCGGGCACGTCGGCCATCACGAAGTGCTCGTGCTGGCCGAGCTTCACCACGCCGAGGTTGGGCACCAGGGTGGTGAAGGGGTAGTTGGCGACCTTGGGCTTGGCCGCGGAAACCGAGCGGATCAGCGTCGACTTGCCGGCATTGGGCAGGCCCAGCAGGCCCACGTCGGCCATCACCTTCATCTCCAGGCGCAGGTTGCGGCGCTCGCCCTCGGTACCCGGTGTGGTGCGCCGTGGCGCGCGGTTGGTGGAGGACTTGAAGTGGATGTTGCCAAGCCCCCGGCGGCCGCCCTGGGCCACCAGCACCACCTGGCCGATCTCGGTGACGTCGGCGATCACCTCGAGGGTGTCCTCGTCGATCACCGTGGTGCCCACCGGTACCTTGACGTGCAGGTCCTCGCCGGCGCGCCCGCTCATCTGCCGGCCCATGCCGGGCTGGCCATTCTGCGCCTTGTAGAAGCGCTGGTACTTGAAGTCGATGAGGGTGTTGAGGGCATCGTCCCCGATCAGGTAGACGGTGCCGCCATGGCCCCCATCGCCGCCGTCGGGGCCGCCCTTGGGCACGTACTTCTCGCGCCGGAAGCTCAGGCAGCCATTGCCGCCCTTGCCGGCTTCCACGATGATCGAGGCTTCGTCGACGAACTGCATCTCTTACTCTCCTGACGGCCCATGCCGCCATGATACAAAGAAGGCCCCGCCTGGGCGGGGCCTTCTTGCTGCAAGCGTCAGGGGTCTCAGGCAGAGACGACACTGACGAACTTGCGGTTCTTCGGACCCTTGGTCTCGAACTTGACCACGCCCTCGTCCAGCGCGAACAGGGTATGGTCCTTGCCGATACCGACGCCAGTGCCGGCGTGGAACTTGGTGCCACGCTGACGGACGATGATGTTGCCCGGGTTGACGACCTGGCCGCCGAACAGCTTGACGCCGAGGCGTTTGGATTCGCTGTCGCGACCGTTACGGGTGGAACCCGCTGCCTTCTTGTGAGCCATTGCAAATACCTCGCTCGTTCAGGGGAACAGCCGCTTACGCGGAGATCCCGGTGATCTTGACTTCAGTGAACCACTGGCGGTGGCCCTGACGCTTCATGTGGTGCTTGCGACGACGGAACTTGATGATGGTGACCTTGTCGCCACGACCATGGGAGACGACCTCGGCCGCCACCTTGGCACCGTCGACCAGCGGGGCGCCAACGGTGACGTCCTCGTCGTTGCCCACCAGCAGGACCTCGTCGAACTCGATGGTGTCGCCGGTCGGCACTTCCAGCTTCTCGAGCTTGAGAGTCTGGCCTTCCTGAACGCGGTACTGCTTGCCACCGCTCTTGATAACTGCGTACATGCTTTTCTCTCCAGGACTCATCGGGTGTTGGCTCTTCATCGACCTGCTGCGAGTGGCGCCCCTTCCGGCAGCCATCTGACAGGGAGCGTGATGAGTGGGTCGCGGATTATAACCGCGGGCGCACGACCACACAACCCGTGGGCGACCCTCCCGGAGACGCGGCAGGCACCCCGGCCGAGGGCCCGCCAGCAGCGGCTTGACGCCCCCATGGGGGCCCCATAGCATGGCCGGCAACCCGATGCCAGAAGGGGCGCCCGCCGCCCCGGCCCCACCTACCCGTCGAAACCGCCTCCATGCCAGCGAACGCCTCACCGCCTCAGTCACCCCACCCCGCTCCCGCGTCGCCTCTCCATGCCGCGGTGGCCGATGACTTCCTCGCCGTGAACCGCACCATCATGGACCAGCTCGCCTCGCGCATCCCGCTGGTGGAGACCATCGGCCAGTACATCATCGAGAGCGGCGGCAAGCGGCTGCGCCCGCTGCTGGTGCTGCTGGCGGCGCGCTCGCTGGGCTATACGGGCGACCGGCACATCACCCTGGCGACCCTGGTCGAGTTCATGCACACCTCGACGCTGCTGCATGACGACGTGGTCGACGAGTCCCACATGCGCCGAGGCAAGGCCACGGCCAACGATGCCTGGGGCAACGCCCCCTCGGTGCTGGTGGGCGACTTCCTCTACTCCCGCTCCTTCCAGATGATGGTGGAGGTGGGCTCCATGCGCATCATGGACGTGCTCTCGCGGGCCACCTGCACCATCGCCGAGGGCGAGGTGCAGCAGCTCACCAACGTGGGCAACCCGGACACCGACGAGGCGGCCTATTTCGAGACCATCCAGGGCAAGACCGCCATGCTCTTCGAGGCGGCCTCCCACAGCGGCGCCATCCTCGCCGATGCCAGCCCCGAGCAGGAGGCGGCCCTGCAGTACTACGGCCGCTACCTGGGCCTGGCCTTCCAGCTGATCGACGACCTGCTCGACTACCAGGGCGACGCCGAGGCGATGGGCAAGAACGTGGGCGACGACCTGGCCGAGGGCAAGCCGACCCTGCCGCTGATCCAGGCCATGGCCGCCGGCACCCCCGCGCAGCGCGACCTGGTCCGCCGGGCCATCCGCCAGGGCGGCCTCGACCACCTGGACGAGGTGCTGACCATCGTGCGCGACACCGGCGCCCTGGACTACACCCGGGCCCGCGCCGAGGAGATGGCCGACAGGGCCCTGGCACAGCTCGACGCGCTGCCCGATAGCCCCTTCCGCGACAGCATGGCCCAGCTCGCCCGCCTGGCCGTCGACCGGCAGAACTGAGCGGTACAAAGCCGCTCGGGGGGCTTGCATGCCGGCAGGGCTTGCGTATAATGCGCTCCGTCGGTCAGCACAGACCCGACGCAAGAAAAATTCGGAGTATAGCTCAGCTTGGTAGAGCGCTGCCTTCGGGAGGCAGAGGTCGTAGGTTCGAATCCTGCTACTCCGACCAAGAACATTAGTAAAAACGGCCACTTAGCTCATCAGAGCGGTGGCCGTTTTTCGTTACGGAGTCTTCCTTCCCCGAGCCTGACGAGATAGGTGAAAGCCACCAAGGCTGCCTGGCCCGGCCGGCAGCGTCATTGGCCTGCACGTTGGCACGCACAACAAAAGCATTGAACAACAAGGCCTTGCGATCACTCGCAAGGCCTTGTTCGTTCCTGCCAGGGCACTGCCTCCCGAAGACAGGGGATTGTTTACACCTCAGGTCACGGTGATAACGCTGCAACCGGCGGTATGGCTGACCTTGTGGGAGACGCTGCCGAATACCATGCCGCGCACGTCGCTGACGCCGCGGCTGCCCATGACGATGGCATCGACCCCGAGCTCCTCGGCCTCGGCGGTGATCAGCTCCGCCGGGCGGCCCTGGCGGACCACCTCCTTGACGTCGATGCCGGCGAGGTCGACGGTGGCGCGCGCCTTGTCGATTACCTTGTGAGCCTCCTCCTTCATCCCGGCCGCCAGCTTCTCGCGCTCCTCCTCGGAGAAGGGTTCGGCGGTGCCACCGGTGAACAGGCCGATGTTGTCCGGCGGAAACTCGGCCACGGTCATCAGGTGCAGGACGGCGGACGTCCCCTTCGCCAGCTGGGCGGCCACCTGGAGCGCCTTCTCGGCATGGCTGGAACCGTCGACGGGAACGAGGATTGACTGGTACATGATATCTGCCCTTTCAGTGACCTACCGGGATACCCCGCGGCACCCCTCCTGAATTCTAGCCTAGACGCTGACGGCGATCCGGCAATGTCCTGGATCAAACGCTCCAGCCGAAACCCAGCACCGGCATGGCCAGGCCAAACACCACCAGGGTGATGACCAGGATCGCCGCCAGGCTCACCAGGGCCCCGGCGCGCATCATCTCCGCCACGCTCAGCCGGCCGCTGCCGAAGACCACGGCATTCGGCGGGGTCGCCACCGGCAGCATGAAGGCGCAGCTCGCCGCCATGGCCACCGGCACCGAGAGCAGCAGCGGGCTGGCCCCGAGGCTCACGGTCAGCGCGGCGGTCAGCGGCAGGATCGCCGCCGCGGTGGCGGTATTGCTGGTCACGTGGCTCATCAGCATCACCACCACCACGACCATCGCCACCAGCCCCCAGGTCGGCCAGGCACCGAAGGCCCCCAGCCCCTCGGCCACCGCCGCGGCCAGGCCGCTGCCCTCGATCGCCGTGCCCAGGCTGAGCCCGCCGCCAACCAGCACCAGTACCCCCCAGGGCAGTTGACGGGCGCTCTCCCAGTCCATCAGGAACTGGCGCTGCCGCCAGCGGGCCGGCACCACGAACAGCAGCAGGGCCCCGATCACGGCGATGCCGGCATCGCTGAGCGGCACCCGCAGCCAGGACTCCAGCAGCGGCCGGGTGACCCAGGCCAGGGCGACGAGGGCGAAGACCCCCGCCACGCGCTGCTCGGGGCGGCTCATGCGCCCCAGGTCCTCGGCCTGGTCGCGCAGCATCTGCGCCACCCCGGGCAGCTCGTCGTGGCTCACCGGGTAGACCCAACGGGTCAGCAGCCACCAGGCCAGCACCAGCAGCAGCAGGGCGGGGGGCACCGCCACCAGCATCCACTGGGCGAAGCCGATCTCGATGCCGTAGTTGTCGGCCATGAAGCCGGCCAGCAGCGCGTTGGGGGGCGTGCCGATCAGGGTGCCCATGCCGCCGATATTGGCGGCCAGGGCGATCCCCAGCAGCAGCGTCAGGGCCATGTGATGGCTGGCGCCCTCGCCGCCCTCCCGTTCCAGCATGGACAGCACCGAGATGCCGATGGGCACCATCAGCGCCGCGGTGGCGGTATTGCTGACCCACATGCTCAGCGCCGCCGTGGCGACCATGAAGCCGCCCACCAGCCGGTCCGGACGCAACCCGGAGACGCGCAGCACCAGCATGGCGATGCGCCGATGCAGGCTCCAGCGCTGGATCGCCTCGGCCAGCAGGAAGCCCCCGAGAAAGAGGAAGATCAGCGGATTGGCATAGGGCGCCGCTACCTGGTCGATGGGCGCCACCCCCATGAGCGGCAGCACGGCCACCGGCAGCAGGGCGGTGACCGCGATGGGCACCGGCTCCAGCACCCACCAGATCGCCATCCAGGCGGTCAGCGCCACCACCTGCCAGGCCGCCGGCGGCATCTGCGCCGGCGCCTCCATCAGCGCCAGCAGCAGGAAGGCCAGCGGCCCCAGCGCCAGCCCCAGCGGGACCTTGAGACGCGCCAGGCGTGACGGCGGAACCTCCTGGGCATCCGCGGAGATCGAGTCGGTCATGGTTCCTCCCTATAATCGGCTGTCCCAGCATACACGGGGACGACTGGCCTCAGAGCCAGGGCTCCAGCCCCAGCACGCCGCTGAGCCAGGCGAGCAGACGCGCGCCCGCGGAGCCCGGTTCACGGTCGAGGTGGACCGGGCGGCCATCGATCAGCGTCAGCCAGTGCAGCCGTCCCCGGGCATCGAGCTCGAGGGCATAGCTCTGCTGGGGGCTCGCCCCCTCGGCCACGAACGCCATGAAGTCGTCGAACAGCGCCTCGCTCTCGGCCAGCACCCCCACCTCGGTGTTCCACCACACCGATCGGGGATCGGCATTGGCCGAGCCCACGAAGAGCCGGTCCTGGTCGATCCCCAGTGCCTTGATGTGCAGCACCGAGGCGGAGCTGCCGAGATGCTCGTCGCGCGGGTCGGTGCCCGCCTGGAGGTCACCGCGAAGCTCGAAGAGCGCCACGCCACTCGCCAGCAGCTGTGCCCGGTAGGGCGCGTAGGCGCCGTGGACGACCGGGACGTCGGAGGCCTCCAGGGAGTTGGTCACCACCTTCACCTCGATGCCCGCCTCGGCGAGGGCCTGCAGCCGACGGCTGCCCGCCTCGGTGGGCACGAAGTAGCCGGAGACCAGCAGCAGCCGCGACTCGGGGGCGACCCGGCGCGCCAGCTGGCCGGCCATGGTCTCGGCCAGCGGCGGGCGGCCGCGGCGCGCCGGCTTGCCGGGCGGGTCCCAGAGGGCCTCGGCCTCCCCCCAGTGCAGGGCATCGGCCAGCCGGCTACGGGAGCGGCTCTCGTAGCGCTCGCGCAGGGCGCGGAAGTAGCTCGAGTCGGATCGCGCCTCGAGCCAGGCGGCCAGGTCGTCGCGCAGCCCCTGCCAGGCGTCGGGGGCGGACCGGCGATAGCGGCCGATGGGCTGGGCCAGGCCATGGTTCCAGTAGAGGTCGAAGCTGCGCGACAGCGGCTCCATCACCGGGCCCATGACCAGCAGGTCAAGGTCGGCGAAGTTACGCGGGGAGTTCGCGTTGTAGTACTCGTCGCCAAGGTTGCGCCCGCCGACGATGCCCAGGGCGTTGTCGGCGAGCCACAGCTTGTTGTGCATGCGCCGATGCTGACGGCCGGCCACCGGCAGCGAGGCCAGCACCCGGGTGGCCAGGTGGCCTCGCCCCAGCGGGAGGGCGTTGTAGACCCGCACCTGGATGCGGGGGTGGCTGTCCAGGGCGGCCAGGCGCGCATCCTGTCCGACGGCGCCAATATCGTCGAGCAGCAGCCTCACCGTCACGCCGCGCTCGGCGGCCTCCAGCACCCGGTGCAGCAGGGCTCGGGTGGTGATGCCGTCACCCATCAGGTAGGTCTGGATGTCCAGGCGCCGCTCGGCCCGGGCGGCGAGCAGCGAGCGCACGGCAAAGGCATCGCGGCCGTCGGCGAGCAGCGCCAGGCCGTTCAGGCCCTCGTGGGGCCCGGCCTGGTCGAGGGTCCAGCGGCCCAGGCTGGTGGAGGCGACTGCCTCGGGGGCCAGGGCGGTGGTGTGCTCCCGGGCGACCGGGGAGGCGGCACAGCCGGCAAGCAGCAGGGCCAGCGCCAGCAGACCGCCCCGCCACAGGCGCCCTGTCGCCCGCTCAGTCCGCACCGCCGTCATCGTCGGCCAGGCGCCTCGCCATGGCCTTGCGCGCCTGGTTGCGGCGGTAGAGGCGCACCAGGGCGATCCACAGGGCGGCCGCCACCATGGCCGCCAGGGTCCAGCCCTGCCAGGGGCGCGCGGCATCCCCCATCAGGGTCTCAAGGGTGATGATCAGGATGAAGCCCGTCGCCTGGCTGGCGATCGCCAGGGCGCGCAGGGTATCGAAGGCCGGTCGTGCCATGAGTGCTCCCGCTGGATGACAGCCCTGCCCGCCGGCAGTAGGCTTGGCGAAACGAACCCGCCCAGTGTACCCGCTGCGGCGCCCGCCGCCGACCTCTCGGAGTCACCGCCACGACATGGATGCCATCGCCCTGGGGCCCGTCCTGATCGCGCTGCCGCGCCTCTATGCCTTCTTTGCCGCCCTGGTGCTGCTGGCCGCCAGCGCCTTCCTCCTCGGCCTGCCCCGGGGCCGCCATGCCCGCTGGTTCAACGGCCTGCTGCTGGCCTGGCTGGTCGGCGCCCGCCTGGGGCACGGACTGATGAACCTGGGTGCCTATGCCGAGGCGCCGCTGGACATCCTCAAGCTCTGGCAGCCCGGCTACCATGGCCTCTGGGGCCTGCTGGCCGCGCTGGGCTGGACCGCCTGGTCGCTGCGCGACCGGCTGGGGGCGATGCTGGGCGGCATGGGCCTGGCGCTGGGCGCCTCGCTGCTGTGGCTGACGCTGGTCACCCTGGCCCCGCTGGGCGGCGGCATGGCCCTGCGCGAGCTGCCCGACCTCGCCCTGGAGAACCTCGAGGGCGAGGAGGTGAACCTGGCCTCACTGTCCGGCGAGCGGGTGGTGGTCAACCTCTGGGCCACCTGGTGCCCGCCCTGCCGTCGCGAGATGCCGCTGCTGGCCGAGGCCGACGCCCGGGAGGGGGTCACCGTGGTGATCGTCAACCAGGGCGAGGAGCTGCTGCAGGTGGTGCGCTACCTCGACGATCAGGGCCTCGACTTCGGCCATGCCCTGCTCGACCCGCGCCAGCGGCTGATGGTGCTGACCGAGTCGCCGGGCCTGCCCACGACCCTGCTCTTCGACGGCGAAGGGCGCGCCCTGGAGCAGCACGTGGGGGAGCTCACCCGCGCGCGGCTGTCGACCTGGCTGGAGGAGCGCTGATCGGCGCGAGTGCTTAAGCCGCGCCTGGCTTTGCTGTAAGATACCGCGCCCTGTCGCCGCCGGGCCGGGTGTGGCCAGCGGCACCGAACCGATCCCAAGCATCCCCGAGGCACCATGAGCGACTTCTCTCCCGGCCAGCGCTGGATCAGCGACGGCGAGGCCGAACTCGGCCTGGGCACCATCCTCAACGTCGACGCCCGCAGCGTCACCGTGCTCTTCGGCGCCAGTCAGGAAACCCGCACCTACAGCAGCCGCAATGCCCCCCTGACCCGGGTGGCCTTCGGCAGCGGCGACCGCATCCAGTCCGCCGAGGGCTGGCAGATGACCGTCGACGACAGCAAGGAGGTCGACGGCCTGATCGTCTACATCGGCGAGGACGACGCCGGCGAGCTCACCGAGTTGCCCGAGGCGCGGCTCGCCGACACCATGCAGTTCGACCAGGCCCGCGACCGCCTGCTTACCGGCCAGGTCGACCGCAACGACTGGTTCGACCTGCGCTTTCGCACCCTGCACCACTTCCACCGCATCGAGCAGAACCCGGCGCTGGGCCTTGCCGGCCCGCGCATCGACCTGATCCCCCACCAGCTCTACATCGCCGACGAGGTGGCCCGTCGCCACGCGCCGCGAGTGCTGCTGGCCGACGAGGTGGGGCTGGGCAAGACCATCGAGGCGGGGCTGATCCTGCATCGCCTGCTGCTCACCGGCCGCGCCGAGCGGGCGCTGATCCTGGTGCCGGCGAGCCTGACCCACCAGTGGCTGGTGGAGCTGCTGCGCCGCTTCGCCCTCGAGGTCACCCTGCTCGACGAGCAGCAGAGCCAGGCCCACGGCGAGGGGAATCCCTTCGAGGCCGGCCAGCTGGTGCTGGCCAGCCAGGACTGGCTGTTCGCCAACCCCCACCGCCAGCAGCAGGCGCTGGCCTGCGACTGGGACCTGCTGATCGTCGACGAGGCCCACCACCTGGACTGGAGCCCGGCGCAGAGCGGCCCCGGCTATGCCTGCGTGGGGCGCCTGGCCGCCCAGGTGCCCGGCATCCTGCTGCTTACCGCCACCCCGGAGCAGATGGGCCTCGAAAGCCACTTCGCCCGGCTGCGCCTGCTCGACCCGGATCGCTACCACAGCCTCGAGGCCTTCCGCGAGGAGGAGCAGCACTACGTGGAGGTGGCCGAGGCGATCGACGCCCTGGAGCGCCTGCCGGGCGAGGCCGCCGACCGCGAGCGCGTCGCCGCGGTGATCGCCGAGCCCGACAGCCTGGCCCTGCTCGACACCCTGTCCGACCCCGAACGCGGGGAGGACCAGCACGCCGCCGCCCGCGACCAGCTGCGCGACCAGCTGCTGGACCGCCACGGCACCGGCCGGGTGATGTTCCGCAACAGCCGCCGCCATGTGGGCGGCTTCCCCGAGCGCCGCCTGCACGTCGCGGAACTCGAGGCGCCCTCCTCCTACCGCCGGGTGCTGCGCCGCCTGGCGCGCGACGAGGACTACCTGGACGAGCTGCTGATCGAGACCGGCCTCGACCATCCCGAGGTGCTGATCTACCCGGATGCCATGTACCGGGCGCTGTCCGACGACCCGCTCAACACCGAGCCCTGGTGGCAGTTCGACCCGCGGGTGACCTGGCTGCTGGAGCGCCTCGCCGACGACGGCGAGGGCGGCTTCGCCGATGACAAGGTGCTGGTGATCGCCCATGACCGCGAGACCGCGCTAGGCCTCGCCGAGGGGCTGCGGGTGCTGGGCGGCTACCAGGCCCCGGTGTTCCACGAGGGACTCTCGCTGGTGGAGCGCGACCGCGCCGCGGCGGCCTTCGCCGACCAGGAGGAGGGTTGCCAGGTGCTGGTCTGCTCGGAGATCGGCTCCGAGGGGCGCAACTTCCAGTTCTGCCGCCACCTGGTGATGTTCGACCTGCCGCTCCACCCCGACCAGCTCGAGCAGCGCATCGGCCGGCTCGACCGTATCGGCCAGCGCCACGCCATCGAGCTGCACGTGGCGGTCTTTGCCGGCAGCCCCGGCGAGAAGCTGCTGCGCTGGTACCACCAGGGCATGGATGCCTTCAGCGCGCCCCATGGCCTGGGCAGCGAGATCCATGCCGCCTTCGGCGACACCCTGGCCGACAGCCTGCTCGACGACGAGGCGCTCGAGGAGGTGATCGCGGAGACCCGGGCGCTGTTCGAGGCTCGCCTGGCCGAGCGCGACGCCGGCCGCAACCGCCTGCTGGAGCTCAACGCCTGCCGCGGTGATCGCGCCGAGGCGGTCATCGCGGCGATCCGCGAGCTCGATGCCGACAAGGCCCTGAGCCGCTACCTGGACCAGGCGCTGGACATCTTCGGCGTCGACGGCCAGGAACTGGGCGGCGGCATCCTGCACCTGCAGCCGAGCCCGCAGATGCTCGACGGCCTGCCGGGCCTGGTGAAGGGCGAGGAGGGCTTCTCCGCCACCTTCTCCCGCGCCCGGGCCCTGGCCCGGGACGACGTCCAGCGCCTCTCCTGGGAACATCCGCTGCTGCGCGAGATGATGGGCCGGATCCTCGACGGTCCCATGGGCAACACGGCACTGGCCCTGCTCAGGCATCCCGCGATTCCCGCCGGCCGCCTGATGGTCGAGCTGGTCTTCCGCACCCACTGCCCCGCGCCGAAGCGCCTGCACCTCAATCGCTTCCTGCCACCCACCGCGGTGCGCGTGCTGCTCGACGAGTCCGGCGCCAACCTGACCGACAAGATCTCCTTCACCGGCCTCTCCAAGGCGGTGCAGAAGGTCAAGAAGGCGGTGGCCCGGGACCTGATCAAGAGCCGCCACGACCGGCTGCGCGAGCTGCTCGACGGGGCCGAGGAAGAGGCCGAGCGGGAGCTGCCGAGCATCGTCGAGGCTGCCCAGGTCCGCATGCGGGCCGAGCTCGATGCCGAGCTCAGCCGCCTCGAGGCGCTCTCGCGGCTCAATCCCGCGGTTCGCGCCGACGAGCTCGAGGCGCTGCGCACCGAGCGCACCGAGCTGGACACCGCCATCGAGGGCGCCCGGCTGCGCCTGGACGCGGTGCGGGTCATCGTGACTGTAGGGGAAGAAACAAGGTAGACGGGGCTTTTCCGGCGACAGGCTTGCGAGGAGGCGCTGTGAACCCCTCCCTGGGCGCTACCGATGCCATCCCTGGCATAGGACCTCCTCTTCAGCCTGTCCCCGGCGCCCCTTAGCCGCTTGGCTGCTTGGCTGCTTGGCCGCTACCCCAAGATATCGGCCAGGGCCTTCTCCAGCGTCGGGAACCGGAACTCGAAGCCCGCCTCGAGAAGCCGGGCCGGGCGCATGTCGGCCCCGGTCAGCAGCAGCCGCGACATCTCGCCGAAGGCGGTCTCCAGGGCAATGGCCGGCACCGGCATCAGGGCGGGACGTCCCAGCTGCCTGGCCAGGGTGCGGGTGAACTCGGCATTGGTGACGGGGTGGGGCGCGCCGCCATTGAAGGGGCCCTCCAGGTCGTCGCGCTCGATCAGGAAGAGGATCGCGCGGACCAGGTCCTCGCGGTGGACCCAGGGCATGAACTGCTTGCCGTCGCCGAAGCGACCGCCCAGCCCCAGCTTGAAGGGCGGCAGCATCTTCTGCAGGCTGCCGCCGCCGGCATCGAGCACCAGGCCGATGCGCAGCAGGGCCACGCGCACGCCGAAGTCCGCCGCCTCCCGGGCGGTGTCCTCCCAGCGCTTGCAGAGGCGGTGGGCGAACTCGTCATGGGGTGGGGTCTCTTCGGTGACCTCGCGATCGCCCTGGTCGCCGTAGTAACCCATCGCCGAGGCCGAGACCAACACCCGGGGGGTCCGGCCCTGGCTGGCCTGGAGCTGCTCGCAGAGCATCACCAGGTCACCGGTGATGTTGACCCGGGAATCGATCAGGCGCTTCTTCTGGTTGTCGCTCCAGCGCCGGGCGGCGATCGACTCGCCGGCCAGGTTGACGATGGCGTCCGGCGGGGTATCGACGAAGTCCAGCACCGAACGGCGGATGTCGCAGCCCTCCGGCAGGCGGTCGCGTACCTGCTCCGGCTCCCGCGACACCACCAGCAGGCGATGCCCTGCCTCCTTCAGCCGCCGGCAGAGCCGCTGCCCGACGAAACCACTGCCGCCCGTGATCAGCACTCGCATCCGGAATCCCTCCCCATGCCATTCAGACAAGCCATCGTGAGTTATACAGCCGTTGTACACTTCTGCTAGTCTAGCGATGAACGCCGTTGACTGCACGAGATGACCATGTCCCAGCCCCCCGTTTCCACCGCCATCATCGGCGCCGGCATCGCCGGCCTCGCCTGTGGGCAGGCCCTGAGCGCGGCCGGCCTGCCGGTGCACCTGTTCGACAAGGGCCGTGGCCCCGGGGGACGCATGTCCAGCCGGCGCCTGCCGGGCGCCGTGGTCGACCTGGGCGCCCAGTTCTTCAGCGTGCGCGACCCGGCCTTTCGTCGCCGGGTCACCGCCTGGCGAGAGGCAGGCCATGTCGCCAGCTGGCCCGAGACCCTCTGGCAGGTAAACGAGACGGGCTGGCAGCCTCACCGGGACGACGTCGAGCGCTTCATCGGCACCCCGCGCATGAGTGCCGTGACCCGCCGGCTGGCCGAGGGGCTCGAGGTCACCTCCGGCACGCGCATCGAACGCCTCGAATCCCATGACGGCCAGTGGTGGCTGCTGGACCAGCACCGCCAGCGCCATGGCCCCTACGCGCGGGTGGTGATCGCCGTCCCGACGCCCCAGGCCGCGACGCTGCTGGCCGGCCACGAGACGGCCCTGGCCGAGGCCTGCGAGGCGGTGATCCAGCGCCCCTGCTGGACGGCCTGGGCGCGTTTCGATACGCCGCTGCCCTCCCTGCCGGGCGTCGACGACGACTGGCAGGCGGTGCGCCTGGCTCCCGGCCAGGAGCGGGCGCCGGCCGCCGATCCGCTGCGTTTCGTCAGCCGCAACGACCACAAGCCCGGCCGCCACGGCCAGGGCGAGAGCCTCAGCCTGCTGGCGCGCCTGGAGTGGAGCGAGGCCCACCTCGAGCGCGATGCCGAGGCCGTGGCCCGGGCACTGCTCGACGCCTTCCGCGAGTGCCTGCCGCGCGGTGTCGCGCTGCCGAAGCCCACTGACCTGGGGGCCCATCTCTGGCGCTACGCCCAGCCGGATGTCTTCGCCGCGGGCGAGGCCGTCAACCTCGACTACCGGCGCTCGTCCGCGGGACTGGCACTCTGCGGCGACGGCTGGCGCGGGCCGCGGGTGGAGGATGCCTGGCTCTCCGGCCACCACCTCGGCGAGGCCCTGGCGGCCGACGCTCCCTGACCCCATCGCGACTGGAGATTTCCATGTCTCATGCCCCGATCCTGCTCGCCCACGGCTCCAGCAACCCGCACTGGCGAGCGCCCTTCCCACACGGCACCGAGCAGGCAAGGGAGTCGGCACGCTCATGAATGACGAGGCAAGGCGTCCGGCCGACACCCCGCTCTACCCGATCCGCGAGGTCTCCCGGCTGACCGGGGTGAACTCCGTCACCCTGCGCGCCTGGGAGCGCCGCTACGGCCTGATCAAGCCGCAGCGAACACCCAAGGGGCACCGCCTCTATGCCCGCGAGGACATCGAGCGCGTCGAGCGCATCCTGCAATGGCTGAATCGCGGGGTGCCGGTCAGCCAGGTGCGCGAGCTGCTCGACCAGCCGGAGAGCGCGGAGGCCCCCGCGCCGGCGGCCGGCGACTGGCCCGGCCAGCGCCGCCTGCTGGTCAGCGCCGTGCAGGCGCTGGACCTGACGCGCCTGGAGGAGCTGTTCAACCAGTCGCTGGCGCTCTACCCGGTACCCACCTGCCTGGACGAGCTCTGGCAGCCGGTGGTCCGACAGCTCGAGGAGGGCTGGGGGGAACAGCTCGGCGACGTGCTGCAGCGCCGCACCCTGGAGGCCTTCCTGCGCACCCGCATCGGCACCCGGCTGCTGCATGCCAACCGGCTGGGCAGGGGCCCGACCCTGCTGGTCGCCCCCCTGCCCGACGACCCCTCCCCGCTCTGGGTGCTGCTCACGGCCCTGGCCGCCAGCGACCGCGGCTATCGGGTGCAGCTCTTCGATGCCCCGCTGCCCTGCAGCGAGCTGCCGCTGGCGGTGGAGCGCTTCCAGGCGGCGGCCCTGCTGCTGGCCAGCGGCAAGGCCGAGAAGGCCGAGCTGGTGCGGCGCCAGCTGCCACGCCTGGCCGAGCAGCTCGAGGTGCCGCTGATGGCCTGCGGCCCCATGGCCCGCATCCGCGAGGCCGACCTGCAGGAGACCCGCGTGGAGCTGCTGGGCGATGACCTTGGCGAGGCCATGGAGCGCCTCCAGACCCGCCTGCCCGTGCGCTGAACCGGAGCCGCCCATGACCCGCCCCGTGATCGTCTGGTTCCGCAGCGACCTGCGCCTCCAGGACAACACCGCCCTGGCCGCGGCCGCCCGCCAGGGCCCCGTGGTCGCCGTCTTCCTGCGCAGCCTCCCCCACTGGCAGCGCCACGGCCATGGTGCCAACAAGCTCGATTTCTGGGGGCGCGGCGTGGCCGCCCTGCGCGACAGCCTGGACGGCCTGGGGATCCCGCTGCTGCACCGCGACATCGATGACTTCGGCGAGGCGCCGGCGGCCCTGCTGGCCATCGCCCGGGAGACCGGCGCCGCCGCCCTGCACTTCAACCGCGAATACCCGGTGGACGAGCTGGCCCGCGATGCCGCGGTGATCGAGGCCTTCGACGCGGCGGGCCTCACCGCCACCGGCCACCATGACGCCGTGGCCTTCGCACCAGGCGAGCTGCTCACCGGCAAGGGCGACTACTACGGCGTCTTCACCCCCTTCGCCAGGGCCTGGCACCGTCAGCTGACGCCGGAGCGGATCGCCCTGCGCGACGCCCCGCCGCCCCAGGCGCCCATCGGCATCGCCTCCGACCCGCTGCCCGGGTTGCCCGAGCTTTCGGACACGCCGATCGATGGCCGCACCTGGCCGGCCGGGGAAGACCCTGCCGCCGACCGCCTGGAGCGATTCCTGCGCTTCCGGGGACGCCACTACGCCGCGCAGCGGGACTTCCCGGCGATCCGCGGCACCAGCGAGCTCTCGCCCTACCTGGCGCTGGGCATGATCTCCCACCGCCAGTGCCTGCAGGCGGTGCTGGCCGAGAACGACGGCACCCTGGCCGAGGGCGACGCCGGGCTCACGGCCTGGGTCAACGAGCTGGTATGGCGGGAATTCTACCGCCACGTGGCCGTCGGCTTCCCGCGGGTCTGTCGCCATCGCCCCTTCCAGCGCCACACCGAGGGGCTCGCCTGGCGCGACGACGAGGCCGCCTTCGACGCCTGGTGCGAGGGACGCACCGGCTACCCCATCGTCGATGCCGCCATGCGCCAGCTCGTCACCACCGGCTGGATGCACAACCGCCTGCGCATGGTCACCGCCATGTTCCTCGCCAAGCACCTGCTGATCGACTGGCGTCGCGGCGAGGCCTTCTTCCTGCGCCACCTGGTGGACGGCGAGTTCTGCGCCAACAACGGCGGCTGGCAGTGGGCCGCCTCCACCGGCACCGATGCCGCCCCCTACTTCCGCATCTTCAACCCCACGACCCAATCGACGCGCTTCGACCCCGACGGCCGCTTCCTCGCCGATTGGCTGCCGGCGCTGGCCGACCTGCCGGCGAAGGCCCGCCATGCCCCCTCGCAGGACCTGCTGGGCGGGGTCGACTACCCGGCCCCGATCGTCGACCACCGGGCCGCCCGGGCCCGCGCCCTGGAGGCCTTCAAGGCCCTGAACGCGGCATAACCACCACCCGACACCGGAGACCCTGCCATGCGCCAGGCACCCGACCTGGAGGCCTTCTGCGCCTTCTTCAATAAACTGGACAAGACCTGTACAAGGAAGCTATACGAGGTATACACTGACGACGTCGACTTCATCGACCCGCTGCACCATATCAGCGGTCGGGAGGCGCTGGAGGCCTACTTTCGCACCCTGTACGACAACGTGACATCGTGTCGCTTCACTTTTCACGAGACGCTGCAACGGCACGACACGGCGTTCGTCACCTGGACGATGTACCTGGTGCATCCCCGCCTCGACGGCGGGCGCGAGGTGGAAGTCGAAGGCTGCTCGCACCTGCGCTTCGCAGACGACGGCCGGGTGGCCAGGCACCGCGACTACTTCGATGCCGGCGCCCTGCTCTACGAGCGCCTGCCCCTGCTGGGGGGCGCGATACGACTGGTGAAGCGACAACTGGGCCGCTGACGGCCACCGAGAACGGGGAGAGACCATGACCACAGCGAGTGACAGGCAGCGCATCTGGTTGACCGGGGCCACCTCGGGCATCGGCCGCGCCCTGGCCGAGCGCCTGCTCGACGAGGGGCACCGGGTGGCGCTCAGCGCTCGCAGCGAACCGGCGCTGCACGAGCTCGCCGCCGGTCGCGACAACGCCCTGCTGCTGCCCCTGGACGTGGCCGACCGCCAGGCCGTGCGCCTGGCCGGCGAGCGGCTGGGCGCGGCATTCGGCGGCCTGGACCTGGTGATCCTCAATGCCGGGACCTGCGAGTACCTGGACGCCCGCGACTTCGATGTCGACCTGGTCGAGCGGGTCTTCGCCCCCAACTTCTTCGGTGCCGTCTACGGCGTCGAGGCCGCCCTGCCCCTGCTGCGCCGGGCCCGTGCCGAGGGTGGGCGCCCGCTGCTGGCCGCCACCTCCAGCGCCGCCGCCTACCTGCCGCTGCCCCGGGCCGAGGCCTACGGTGCCTCCAAGGCCGCGCTGAGCCACTTCCTGGAGTCGCTGCGCCTCGACCTGGACGCGGAAGGCATCGACGTGAGCCTGATCCACCCCGGCTTCGTCAAGACCCCGCTGACCGACCGCAACGACTTCGCCATGCCCCTGCGCGTGAGCGTCGACGAGGCCGCCACGGCGATCCTCGAAGGCCTCGCCAGGCGCCGCCTGGACATTAACTTCCCGCGACGCTTCACGCTGCTGGTGCGGCTGGCGGGCATCCTCCCCCCGGCCCTGCGCCATCGCCTGGGCCTGCGCATGACCCGCCAGGAGACCCGCCCATGACCGCCTCGTTCACCCCGTCCAAACCGCCGCGCGATGCCCGACGGAATGCCGCCCAGCGCATTGCCGTGATCGGCAGCGGCATCGGCGGCATGGCCGCCGCCTGGTACCTGTCGAGCCGCCATGAGGTGACGCTGTTCGAGGCCGCCGACCGCCTCGGCGGCCATACCGCCACCATGGACGTGGAGCTCGAGGGGCGCCACTACGCCATCGACACCGGCTTTATCGTCTTCAACGACTGGACCTACCCGCACTTCCAGCGGCTGCTGTCACGGCTGGGCGTGGCCAGCCAGCCCACGGAGATGAGCTTCTCGGTGCACGAGACGGCCCGCGACTTCGAATACAACGGCCACACCCTGGCGAGCCTCTTCGCCCAGCGCCGCAACCTGCTGCGGCCCAGCTTCCACCGCCTGCTGCGCGATATCCTGCGCTTCAACCGCGAGGCGACCCGGGCGCTGGAGGAGGGCCGGCTCGACCCCGCCATGACCCTGGGTGCCTGGCTGGATGCCAACGGCTTCGGCGACGACTTCCAGCACCACTACCTGCTGCCCATGGGCGCGGCGATCTGGTCGGCCAGCATCCGTGACCTGCGCGGCTTCCCGTTGCTGTTCTTCGTGCGCTTCTTCCGCCACCACGGCCTGCTGTCGGTCAACGACCGGCCCCAGTGGCACACCCTGGTGGGCGGCTCGCGCAGCTACATCCCGGCACTGACCGCACCCTGCGCCGGCCGCATCCACCTGGCCACCCCGGTACGCGGCATCCGCCGCCATGCCGACCGGGTCGAGGTGCGCACCGCGGGCGGCGTCCAGCTCTTCGACCAGGTGGTGCTGGCCTGCCACGCCGACCAGGCGCTGGCGATGCTCGACGATCCGAGCGCCGCCGAGCGCGAGATCCTCGGCGCCCTGCCCTACGCCGACAACGAGGTGGTGCTGCATACCGACACCCGGCTGCTGCCGCGCCGCCGGCGTGCCTGGGCGAGCTGGAACTACCGGCTGGATGGCCGCGGCGACGACGCCCGGGTCTCGGTGACCTACGACATGAACATCCTGCAGCGCATCAGCGCCCCGCACACCTTCTGCGTGACCCTCAACGACAGCGCCGCCATCGACCCCGCCAGGGTGCTGGGCCGCTATACTTATGCCCACCCCCAGTTCACCCTGGCCGGCCAGGCGGCCCAGGCCCGCCACGGCGAGATCTCCGGGCCCGAGCAGCGCACCCACTACTGCGGCGCCTACTGGCGCAACGGCTTCCACGAGGACGGGGTCTGGAGTGCGCTGCGTGTGGCCCGGGCCCTGGGCTGCGACGAGGACGACCGCCGCGAGGGTCCGTCACCCATGGCGGCCCCGGCCGCCGAGGAGCAGGTGGCATGATTCGCTCGCCGCGCTCACGCATCTACCGGGGGGCCCTGCGCCATCGCCGCTTCCTGCCACGGCCCCACGCCTTCGAGTATGGCCTGTGGATGGCCTGGATCGACCTCGACGAGCTCCCGGAGCTGTTCGACGGCGTGCCCGGCTTCAGCGCCCGGCGCCCGGCGCTGGCGCGCTTTCGCCGCGAGGACTACCTTGCCCCCCACGACCGTCCCCTCAAGCAGGCGGTGCGCGAGGAGCTGGAGCGCCAGCTGGGCAGCGCCCCGGACGGGCGAATCTGCGTGCTGACCCAGCTGCGCACCCTGGGGCTGGGCTTCAATCCGGTATCGCTCTACTACGCCTATGATGCCCGCGGCGAGCTGCGCGCGGTGCTCGGCGAGGTGAGCAACACGCCCTGGGGGGAGCGCACCCGCTATGCCTGTGCCGTGTCGCCTGGCCACCATGGCCATGTCGCCGAGTTCGACAAGGTCATGCATGTCTCGCCCTTCAACCCCATGGACATGACCTACCGCTGGCGCTTCGACACCCCGGGCGACGCCCTGTCGATGCACATGGAGAACTGGAAGGACGGAGAGCGCCACTTCGACGCCACCCTGACCCTGCAGGCCCGCCCGGCGACCCGCGGCGTGCTGCTGGCCACCCTGGCCCGCCAGCCGTGGATGAGCCTGAAGACCCTCGCCGGCATCCACTTCGAGGCGCTGCGACTCTGGCTCAAGCGCATTCCCGTCCATGACCACCCCGGCCAGAACCACCCTTCCCGTGAGGAGAGCTCGTCGTGAATACCCTTCGCTCCGCCACTGCCCGCCCCCTGGCGCCCGAGGGCGACCGTCTGACCCGCTGGCTCAAGCCCCGGGTACTGGCCCAGCTCGACCGCCTGGAGGGCGGCAACATCACCCTGATCGACGGCCACCAGCGCCACCAGCTGGGCCAGGGAGGGCCGCTGCGGGTCACCCTGGTGGTGCGCCACCACCGGGCCTGGAAGCGCCTGGCCCTGGGCGGCACCGTGGGGGCCGCCGAATCCTACATGGAGGGGGACTGGGATGCCGACGACCCGGTGGCCCTGGTGCGGCTGTTCGCCGCCAACCTGGAGCGGGTCAACGGCGAGATCGAGAACGGCCCGGCGCGCCTCGGGCGCTGGCTGCTCGGGGCCCTCTACGGCCTGCAGCGCAACAGCCTGCGCGGGTCGAAGCGCAACATCGCCGCCCACTATGATATCGGCAATGCGCTGTTCGCCACCTTCCTCGACCAGGAACACCGCATGTACTCCAGCGCGGTCTTCCCGCACCCCGAGGCGAGCCTGGAGGAGGCCTCGACCCACAAGCTCGACCTGATGCTCGAGAAGCTCGATGTCCAGCCCCATCACCACCTGCTGGAGATCGGCACCGGCTGGGGCGGGCTGGCCATCCATGCGGCGAAGACCCGCGGCTGCCGCGTGACCACCACCACCATCTCCGCGGAGCAGCACGCCTACACGGCACGGCGCATCGAGGAGGAGGGACTGGGCGAGCGCATCACCCTGCTCCAGCAGGACTACCGTGAGCTCGAGGGCCAGTACGACCGACTGATCTCGGTGGAGATGATCGAGGCGGTGGGCCACCAGTACCTGGGCACCTACCTGGCGACCCTGGACCGGCTGCTCACCGATGACGGCCAGGCCATGCTGCAGGCGATCACCATCCGCGACCAGCGCTACGAGGCGGCCAAGCGCGAGATGGACTTCATCAAGCGCTACATCTTCCCGGGGGGATTCCTGCCGTCGCACCGCGCCATCCTCGACGGCCTGACGCGCCACACCTCGCTCAACGTCATCGACCTGGACGAGATCGGCCTGCACTATGCCCGCACCCTGCGCGAGTGGCGCCACCGCTTCGAGGCCAGCCTCGAGACCGTCCGCCGGCTCGGCTACGACGAGCGCTTCATCCGCATGTGGCGCTACTACCTCTGCTACTGCGAGGGCGGCTTCCTGGAGCGCACCATCGGCACCTGCCATCTGCTGCTGGCCAAGCCCGGGGCCCGGCCGGCCCCGCTCACCGGGGCGGCGTGACCCGCGATGGCCATCCTGTCCGACGCCCCCGTGAAACTGCTGGCCAACCTGGCCGCCTTCCAGGCGGGCTGGTTCGCCTGCGTGCTGGGCGGCTCGCGGGTCGGCCTGCTGGCGGTCGCGCTGATCCTCACCCTGCACCTGGCCTGGCTGGCCCGTCCCGGGGAGTGGCGCTGGCTGGCGGGCTTCGCCGCGCTGGGGCTGGTGGTGGACGGCGGCCTGACGCTGGCCGGCGGCTTCGCCTTCGCCGAGGGGACGCCCCTGCTCGGGGGCATGCCGCCCTGGCTGTGGCTGCTCTGGCCC
>NZ_JAWSUJ010000017.1:0-52063 GCF_033549285.1 Halomonas sp. | reverse complement strand
GAGGCCGGCGAGCCGGACTACTACCTGGAGGACGCCCGGCTGACCCGCTTCGATGCCGGGGGGCGCCCCCACCAGCGGCTCGACACGCCGCGCCTGACCCACACCCCGCATGACGACGTCACCCGGCTGGAGAAGCCGCAGGGACGCCTGCTGGACGACTCGCAGCGGGTCTGGCTGGCCAGCGGCGAGCGCGGCATGCTGGGGGCGGGCGGCAACCCGCTGACCCTCACCGGGGACGCACGACTCCTGGCCCCCGCCGAGCGCTGGCAGCTCGATACCGAGGTGCTCCACTTCGACGCCGACAGCGGCCATGCCTGGAGCGACACCCCTGCCCTGCTGCGCCAGCCGCCCCAGCGGATGCGCGGCGAGCGCTTCGACGCCTGGATCCATGACAACCGCGCCCGGCTGACCGACAATGTGCGCGGCCACCATCCGCCCGACACCCGCGAGGAGCCCGAGTCATGACGCGCCCCCCCTTCGCCCCCCTGCTGACCCTCGGCGTCATCGGCCTGCTGCTGGGCAGCGCCCCGGCCCTGGCCCTGGAGGGCGACGCCAGCGCCCCGATCGAGGTCGAGGCCGACCGTCTCGACCTCGACGACCGTGCCGGCACCGCCGTCTACACCGGCGACGTGGACATCCGCCAGGGCAGCATGCAGCTGACCGGCGCCCGGGTGGAGATCCGGCGCAACGACCAGGGCCAGCTGACCCGCGCCACCGCCACCGGCGAGCGCGCCTACATCGAGCAGAAGCCCGCCCCGGACGAGCCCCTGGTCCGCGGCTGGGGGCGCACCATCGTCTACCATGTCGCCGAGCGTCGCATCGAGCTGATCGACCGCGCCGAGCTGCACCAGGGCGGCGACACCTTCGACGGCGGCTACCTGGAGTACTTCCTCGACCGTCGCGTGGTCCAGGCCCGTTCGGATGCCGAGGGCGTCGAGGAGCGTCAGCGCGTACGCATGACCCTGGAACCCGAGCAGCAGGACGGCCAGTGATGAAGACCCTGAGCGCCCTCCATCTGGCCAAGAGCTACAAGCGCCGCCGGGTGGTGCAGGACATCAGCCTCTCCATCGAGCAGGGCCGGATCGTCGGGCTGCTCGGCCCCAACGGCGCCGGCAAGACCACCTCGTTCTACATGATCGTGGGGCTGGTGCGGGCCGACGCCGGGGAGGTCCATATCGACGACCTCGACCTCTCCACGGCGGCCATGCACGAGCGGGCACGGGCCGGCATCGGCTACCTGCCCCAGGAGGCCTCGATCTTCCGCAAGCTGTCGGTCGCCGACAACATCATGGCGATCCTCGAGACCCGCAGGGACCTCGACCGCGCCGGGCGCCGCGCATGGCTCGAGCAGCTGCTCGAGGACTTCCACGTGACGCATATCCGCGACAACCTCGGCATGAGCCTCTCCGGGGGCGAGCGGCGCCGGGTGGAGATCGCCCGGGCGCTGGCCACGGAACCCGCCTTCATCCTCCTCGACGAGCCCTTCGCCGGGGTCGACCCCATCTCGGTGGGCGAGATCAAGGGCATCATCCGCCAGCTCAAGGCCCGCGACATCGGGGTGCTGATCACCGACCACAACGTCCGCGAGACCCTCGACATCTGCGACACCGCCTATATCGTCGGCGACGGGCGCATCATCGCCGAGGGCGATGCCGAGGCGATCCTCGCCAACCAGCGGGTACGCGAGGTCTACCTCGGCGAGGACTTCCGCCTCTGACCGCAATCACCTGATATGTCTGTCGTTATTCCGCGACGGCATGAAGATTGCGCATGGCACGATTATTGCAGTTTTTGCGCTTGCAAGGTCCCCGACCAGCGGCTAGGGTTGGGGTTTTCGGCAAGTCGAGGGCACTCCTCTCATGGCCATGAAGGCGTCCCTGCAACTGCGCGTCGGCACCCAGCTGACCATGACCCCGCAACTGCAGCAGGCCATCGCCCTGCTGCAGCTCTCGACCCTGGACCTGCGCCAGGAGATCCAGCAGGCGCTGGAGTCCAACCCGATGCTCGAGGTCGAGGACGACTTCGGCGAGCAGGCGGTGAGCGAGGCCCCCGACGAGGAGTGGGCCAGCGAGATCCCCGACCAGCTCAGTACCGACAGCGACTGGTCCGACACCTACCAGGACCTGGGTACCGCGCCCGCCGGCGGCAGCGGCGAGGGGCCGGACTTCGAGCGCCAGGCCACGGGCCAGAGCCTCCAGGGCCACCTGGCCTGGCAGCTCGCCATGACCGACCTGGACGAGCGCCAGCAGCGCATCGCCGAGAGCCTGATCGATGGCGTCAACGGCGACGGCTACCTGACCCAGCCCCTGGAGGAGCTCCGTGACGGCCTCAGGGCCCAGGGCCTCGAGGGTCTCAAGACCCGCGAGGTCGAGCAGGTGCTGCTGCGCCTGCAGCAGTTCGAGCCCACCGGGGTCTTCGCCCGCGACCTGCGCGAGTGCCTGATGCTGCAGCTGGCCACCCTGCCCGACGACACCCCGCTGCTGCCCCAGGCGCGCCGCCTGGTCCGCCAGTTCCTCGAGGCGCTCGCCGGCGACGACCGCCGCCTGCTCAAGCGCCGGCTCGGCCTCGACGACGACGCCCTGGACACGGTGATCGCGCTGGTGCGCTCCCTGGACCCCCGCCCCGGCAGCGGCTTCACCGACAGCGATGGCGCCTATGTCATCCCCGACCTCATCGCCCGCCATACTCGCGATGGCTGGCAGGTGGAGCTCAACCCGGAGGCCATGCCGCGGCTGCGCATCCAGCCCGACTATGCCGCCCTGATCCGGCGGGCCGACAAGAGCGAGGACAACCAGTTCCTCAAGGACCACCTGCAGGAGGCTCGCTGGCTGATGAAGAGCCTCTCCAGTCGCAACGACACCCTGCTGCGGGTGGGCCGGGAGATCATGGTGCGCCAGCTCGACTTCCTGGAGCACGGCGAGGAGGCGATGAAACCGCTGATCCTGGCCGACATCGCCCAGGTGGTAGAGATGCACGAGTCGACCATCTCGCGGGTCACCACCCAGAAGTTCATCCACACCCCGCGCGGGATGTTCGAGCTCAAGTACTTCTTCTCCAGCCAGGTGGGGGGCGGCAGCGGCGAGGGGGATGCCCACTCCAGCACCGCCATCCGGGCGCGCATCCGCAAGCTGATCCAGGACGAGCCCCCGCGCAAGCCGCTCTCCGACAGCAAGCTGGTCGCCCTGCTCGACGAGGCCGGCATCGGCGTCGCGCGGCGCACGGTCGCGAAGTACCGCGAGGCGATGGGCATCCCCTCCTCCAGCGAGCGCAAGCGGCTGCGTTGACGCCCACCGCTGGCGCTTCCGCAGCCGCCGGACTTGCTCCTCTCTCGCGGACGCAAGCGGTTGAAATGACGCCGGTCATGCGCCCTGCATATCCCCTCGACCGAGGGGGTATGCAGGGCAGCAAAAAGGGTTACAATCGACCCATAACCCGAAAGAGCAAGGAGCGTGTCATGCAAGTCAATATCACCGGCCATCATGTGGAACTGACCGACGCCCTGCGTGACTATGTGCAAGAGAAGCTCGCCCGCGTCGAGCGCCATTACGACAACATCACCAACGTGCAGGTCACCCTCTCCGTGGAGAAGGAGCGCCAGCAGGCGGCCTGCACCCTGCATGCTGCCGGTGCCGACCTCCATGCCGAGGCCATGGAGAATGACATGTACGCCGCCATCGATGCCCTGGCCGACAAGCTCGACCGCCAGCTGGTCAAGCACAAGGAAAAGGCCCAGGCCCGCGCCCAGGGCGCCGGCGCCCGCTGATCCGTCATGACACTGGACGCCATCCTGCCCCCTGAGCGCACCCTCTTCGATGTGCCCGGGGGGAGCAAGAAACGGGTGCTGGAGTTCTTCAGCACCTTCATCGCCCAGAACACCCCCAGCCTCGACAGCCAGGAGGTCTTCAGCCGGCTGATCGGACGCGAGCGGCTGGGCAGCACCGGCATCGGCAATGGGGTCGCCATTCCCCATGCCCGCAACCCTCACTGCAAGGCCCCCATCGCCGGCTTCCTCAAGCTGGCCGAGCCGGTGGACTTCGACGCCATCGATGGCGAGCCGGTGGACCTGGTGTTCGTGCTGCTGGTGCCTGAGGAAGCCGACGAGGCCCACCTGGCCCTGCTCGGCCAGGTGGCCGGCGTGATGAACGATGCCGATACCCGTGCTCGGCTGCGCCACAGCACCAGCCAGCGCGAACTCCATGAGCGCCTCACCGAGGCGATCCGACGACAGGCCCCGGCCGGCGGCCAGGGAGGCTGACCCTCCCGACTCGGGCCTGCCCGGCCACCCCACGACCAGGAGACCCGCATGCAGCTTGTGATCATCAGTGGCCGGTCAGGCTCCGGCAAGTCGATCGCGCTGCAGGCGCTGGAAGACCTGGGCTACTACGCCATCGACAACCTGCCGGCCATGCTGCTCGGCCCGCTGGTCGATGAACTGCAGGATGACCGCTCGCTGCGCTCCTCGATCGCCGTCAGCATCGATGCCCGCAACCTGCCCGCCGCCCTCGAGCGCTTTCCCGAGCTGCTGGAGGAACTGCGTGGCCGCCAGGTCGACTGCCAGGTGGTCTACCTGACCACCGATGCGCGCATTCTCCTCGAGCGCTATTCCCAGACCCGACGCCGGCATCCCCTGACGCGCGGCAGCGACATGACCCTCGCCGAGGCGATCGATACCGAGGAGCAGTCCCTCTCCGAGATCCGCGACCTCGCCGACCTGGTGATCGACACCACGCGCCTCTCGGTGCACGAGCTGCGCGGGCGCATCACCGACCAGGTCGCCGGCCACCGGGCCGAGCGGATGACCCTGACCGTGGAGTCCTTCGGCTTCAAGCGCGGCGTCCCGCTGGACGCAGACATCGTCTTCGATGCGCGCTGCCTGCCCAACCCCTACTGGGATCCGGCGCTGCGCGATGCCACGGGACGCGACCCCAGCATCATCGCCTTCCTCGACGGCTACCCGATCGTCGGCGAGATGCTCGACGACATCCTCGCCTGGGTGGAGCGCTGGCTGCCGCACTATCGGGCCAGCCAGCGCAGCTACCTGACCGTGGCCATCGGCTGCACCGGCGGCCAGCACCGCTCGGTCTACCTGGCCGAGCGCCTGGCCGACCGGCTGGCGAGTCGGCAGGACGGGGTGCGGCTGCGCCATCGTGAACTGGGGGTGCAGATCACCCTCCCCGCCGGCCAGGAGATGGCCGCGGAAAATCCCGCCCAGGAAGGAACCTGAACGCGTGCCGAGTCGCAAGCTGACCCTGACCAACCGTCGCGGCCTGCATGCCCGCGCCGCCACCAAGCTGGTGCAGTGCTGCCAGCCCTTCGACGCCCGGGTCACGGTGTGCCGCGGTGACCAGCAGGCCGACGCCGGCAACATCATGTCGCTGCTGATCCTGGCCGCCCCCTGCGGCACCGAGCTCGAGGTCTGCACCGAGGGGGAGGATGCCGAGGCGGCCATCGAGGCGATCACCGCGCTCTTCGAGGCCCGCTTCGACGAGGACGGCTGACGCTCAGCTGCCGCCCACCATCATCTCGTCGACCAGCCAGCTGCCGGTATGGATGCTGCCGCGGGTATCGGTATCATCCCCGACACCGACCAGGCCCTGGAACATCGTCTCCAGGTTCCCCGCGATGGTGAACTCCTCCACCGGGTGCCGGATCTCGCCGTCCTCGACCCAGAAGCCGGCGGCGCCACGGGAGTAGTCGCCGGTCACGCCGTTGACCCCCTGTCCCATCAGCTCGGTGACCAGCACGCCGCGGCCCATGCGGGCGAGCAACGCCTCGCGACTCTCCAGCGGCGCGGTGATGCGCAGGTTGCGCGCCCCGCCGGCGTTGCCGGTGGTCTCGAGGCCCAGCCGCCGGGCACTGTAGGCCGAGAGCATGTAGCTGGCCAGGCGGCCATCGCGCACGAAGACATTGTCGCGGGTCTGCACCCCGTCGCCGTCGAACGGCGAGCTCGCCATGGCGCCGACCGCCATGGGCCGCTCGCCGAGGCTGAACCACTCGGGAAAGAGGGGGGTATCCAGCCGATCGCACAGGAAGGAGGCCTGGCGATAGAGGGCGCCGCCGGCGATCGCCCCCATCAGGTGGCCAACCAGGCCGCTAGCGAGGGTCGGGTCGAAGAGCACCGGCATCCGCCCGGTGGCCGGTCGCCGGGCCCCCAGGCGCCGCAGGGTACGCCGGGCGGCACTCTCGCCAACCGCCTCGGCGGCGGCCAAGTCGCGGGGCGCACGGGCGCTGGTGTAGTCGTAGTCGCGCTGCATGCCGTTCTCGTCCTCGGCGATCAGCATGCAGGAGAGCGAGTGGCGGCTGCCGCACTGGCTGCCCAGGAAGCCGTGGCTGTTGGCGTAGACGCGCACCCCCTCGCCGCTGGAGAGGCTGGCGCCATCGGAGCTCCTGATGCCTGCCATGCTCCGACCGGCCGACTCGCAGCGCAGCGCCAGGTCGGTGGCCTCGTCGATGGTCAGCGGCCAGGGATGGTGGACATCGAGATCCGGCAGCTCGGTGGCCATGAGGCGCGCATCGGCAAGGCCCGAGGCCGGATCCTCGCCGGTGTGGCGGGCGATCGCCAGGGCCTTCTCGACCACGGCGCGCACCGAAGCCTCGCCGGCGTCGCTGGAGGAGGCACTGCCCTTGCGCTGTCCCACATAGACGGTCACGGCGATCCCCTGGTCGCGGGACAGCTCGACCGTCTCCACCTCGCCCTCGCGGACGCTGACGCCGACGCCCTGGTCGACGCTGGCGCCCACCTCGCAGGCATCGGCCCCCAGTTGACGAGCCAGCTCCAGGGCCATCCGGGCGCGACTCTCCAGCAGGGCCTGCTGCGCGGCGGCATCGAAAGCCTGTGTCATGAACGTCTCTCCTCACTCGGCCGGCCGTCGGGCCGGCCCTGTCGATGGTGCATTGTCCAGCCCCGTGCCGCGGGCTGATATACTGTCGCGCAATTCGATCCCGACGGAAGTGGAACCGGCATGACCCAGGAAGACCTCTCCCCGGCCGACGAGCGGCCCAGCAAGTCCCAGCTCAAGCGCGAGATGCAGGCCCTGCAGCAGCTCGGCGAGCAGATCATCGCCATGAGCGATGCCCAGCGTGCCCGCTTCCCGCTCTCCGATGACCTGCTGAGGGCCATCGAGGAGACGGGGCGCATCAAGGCCCGCGAGGCCCGCCGGCGCCACATGCAGTACGTCGGCAAGCTGATGCGCGGCGAGGACCTCGACGGCATCCAGGCGGTGTTCGATGAGATCGAGAACGAGACGCTGCGCCGTGACCATGCCTTCCACCGCCTGGAGGCATGGCGCGACCGGCTGGTGGCCCAGGGCGACACGGCCGTGGAGGCCTTCGTCGAGGAGTTCCCCGCGGTCGACCGCCAGGCCCTGCGCCAGCTGATCCGCAATGCCCGCCGCGAGCGGGAGCAGGGCAAGCCCCCGACCAACGCCCGTCGGCTGTTCCGGCTGATTCGCGATACCGCTGGACTGTAAGCCTCCCCCACTCGCGGAACGTCGCCGAGCGAAGGCCAGGGCTAGACCCGTTCCCTACGGGCCTACGCATTTCCCACATCCCTGTGGGTCACCGGCGGCGATCGGCGAGCCAGCGGAGTTTAGGGGCCCTAAATGAGCATGGCGAGCCGAGCGCCAACGCCGTATGGGCGAGCGCAGGCACGTTCACTCAGGATGCCGTGCCGCCCACGGTCAGCTCGTCGAGCTTCAGCGTCGGCTGGCCCACGCCCACCGGTACGCCCTGCCCCTCCTTGCCACAGACGCCGATGCCGGTATCGAGTTCCATGTCGTGGCCGATCATCGAGACCCGGCCCATGGCCTCGGGGCCGTTGCCGATCAGGGTTGCCCCCTTCACCGGCGCGGTGATCCGGCCGTCCTCGATCAGGTAGGCCTCGCTTGCCGAGAAGACGAACTTGCCGGAGGTGATGTCCACCTGGCCGCCGCCGAAGCTCACCGCATAGAGGCCTCGTTTCACGCTCTTCAGGATGTCCGCCGGGTCGTCGCTGCCGGCGCGCATGTAGGTATTGGTCATGCGCGGCATCGGCAGGTGGGCGAAGGACTCGCGCCGCGCGTTGCCGGTGGGCGCCATGCCCATCAACCGGGCATTGAGCTTGTCCTGCATGTAGCCGGTCAGGATGCCGTCCTCGATCAGGGTGGTGCTCTGTCCCGGGGTTCCCTCGTCGTCGACGGAGAGCGAGCCGCGCCGGTCGGCGAGGGTGGCATCGTCGACCACGGTGACGCCGGGCGAGGCGACCCGCTCGCCCATCCGACCGGCGAAGGCCGAGCTGCCCTTGCGATTGAAGTCGCCTTCCAGGCCATGGCCCACCGCCTCGTGGAGCAGGATGCCCGGCCAGCCCGGCCCCAGCACCACCGGCATCTGGCCGGCAGGCGCGTCCACGGCCTCCAGGTTGACCAGTGCCTGCCTCACCGCCTCCTTGGCGTAGCGCTCGGCGACGTTCTCGTCACGCAGCCGCGACATGGCGTAGCGACCGCCACCGCCGGCGCTGCCCCGCTCGCGGCGCCCGTTGCGCACCGCGATCACGCTGACGTTGAAGCGCACCAGCGGGCGGATGTCCGCCGCCAGGGTGCCGTCGCTGGCGCGCACCAGCACCACCTCGTGGACCCCGGTGAGCGAGGCGCTGACCTGGGCCACCGAGGGGTCCGCCGCCCGGGCGACCCGGTCGGCGAGCTTGAGCATGGCGATCTTCTCCTCGGCGGTGAGGCCGGTGAGCGGGTCGACCCCGGCGTAGCGGGCCTGGCTCGCCATCGCCACGCCCGGCGCCACCGCCAGCCGCTCGCCGCGGCGCACGATGCCGGCGGCGGTGCGACCGGTCTCGGCCAGGGCATCGCCAGTGATCTGGTTGGAGTAGGCGAAACCGGTCTTCTCGCCGGCCAGGGCGCGCACCCCGACGCCGCCGTCGATGTTGTAGCTGGCCTCCTTGACCTCGCCGTCCTCGAGTACCCAGCCCTCGTGCCAGCTGCGCTGGAAGTAGAGGTCGGCATAGTCGATGCCCGGGCCCATGGCGTGGCCGAGCCCGTCATCCAGGGCCGCGAGGTCGAGGCCGCCCGGCGTCAGCAGGATAGCGCTGGCCTCGTCGAGCATGGCGTGAGTCTGTGATGTCATTCGGCACTTTCCAGTGAGATCCGCGGTGAGGTCCAGGGGCCCTGCACGCGGTAGTGGATTCGGGTCACGCGGTCGATGGCTTCTCCGAACAGCTTGTCGGCGAGGAACAGGGCACCGCCGACCACCGGGGCGCCGGCCAGTACCGCCGCCAGCGGCAGGTTGCTGCTCACCGGCACTGTGACGGCCAGGCGCTGGTCGAGTTCCCGACGCGCCAGGTCGACGCTGCCGTCCAGGGTGAAGCGGGTCGCCGGCCCCTCGATCTCCACCGGACCGCGGGTTTCCAGCACTCCACCATACAGGGTAGCGGCACCGGTGACACGATCGAAGGCGGTCCCCTGGCCGGTGACGTCGGAGAAGTCGAGCCGCAGCCTGCGCAGCAGGTTGTCGACGTTGAGCAGGCCCACGACCCGCGCCGAGGGGGACTCGATGTTGACGAAGCGCCCATCGCGCAGCGCCACCTCGAGACTGCCCCGGGAGCGGGCCAGGGCGAACTGCCAGGGCGCCCCGGGCCAGGCCAGCTGGCTCGTTACCCGGGTCTCGGCACTGCGCACCGCCACCGGCTGGCCCAGCGCCGCCAGGGCGGTGCCCAGGTCCCGGCCGTCCAGATCGAGCCGAGCCCGGGTCAGGCTGTCGCCGGCCCCGCTCGCCTCCCACACCAGGTTGCCATGGGCACTGATCTCCCCCAGCGTCAGGCCCAGGGGATCGACCACCAGCCGGCCGGCCGAGGCGCGCCAGCGCCCGTTGAAGGGGCCGAGTCGCTGCCCTTGCCAGGCGATCTCTGCGATCCGCAGCCGCCCATCGGGCAAGGCGTCGAGATCCTCCGGCAGCGGGGTCGCATCGGGCGGGACATCGAGCTCGTCCAGCAGCTGGCCGCTGCCGCTCGCCGGCGGCACCAGGGCGTCCAGCGCCAGCCGTTCCAGCGCGATATCCAGGGGGGCTTCGAGGGCGGGTCGATACGACAGGCGGCCGCTGGCCAGGCTGCCGTCCAGGTCCAGCTCCCAGCCCCCGCCACGGGTCCCGCCCTGCACGACCAGCGACCCCAGGCAGCGTGACTGCACCTGCAGGCAGTCGGTGCGGATGGAAAGCGAGGAGAGCGCCGCCGGCGCGCCACGGCTCCCCTGTTCGCGGCCGCCCCGGGCGACCAGCGGCGACAGGGCCCGGGCCCAGTCGGCCACCGGCAGGCGTGGCTGGTAGGCGTCGACGCGCCAGCCGGGCTCACGGGGCCAGGCGTCCGGCCGGCGCCCCAGCCATGCCTGCCCCTGCCCGGAGGCGCCACCGTCAAGCTCGCGCCAGCGCAGGCCCAGCCGGTCGCCCAGGCGGCCATCGAGGCGCCCCCCGGTCAGGTCGAAGGTCAGCTGCAGGGGCAGGCGTGCCTCACGCCGCTTGCCAAGCGGCTCTGGCAGGGCGATGGCCAGCCCCTCCAGGCCACTGTCGAGGCGCAGCGAGGCGCCCGCTTCGCCGAGCGCCAGGCGCCCCTGCCAGGGCAGCTGGCCCTCCAGCAGGCCGCCGAGGCCCGGCATGCCGCTCCACTCGGCGATGGCCTGTGCCCCGGCCGTGCCGGCGAGGTCGAGCCCGCCGGCCAGGGTGTCGATCTCGCTGCTCACGGGCCCGCCCAGCAGTCGCCCGGCCAGGCGCCCCTCCAGGCCGCCCTCCTCGCCGCGCTGGCGCCAGGCGAGCGGGCCCTGGAGGTCACGGAAGACCAGTTCCAGGGGGGCGTGGACGAGCCTCGGGAAGTCCGCCTCGGTGGCGATGTCCAGTTCCAGGGAGCCGGGCTCGCCCAGGGCCAGGGCCAGGTCCAGGGTACCGGAGGCCCGGCCCTCGCCCTGCCACGCCTCCACTGCCGCCATGCCCTCCACGGGCAGCGCCAGCAGGTAGCGGCGCAGCGCTTCGGCGGAGGCCTCGAGCTCGCCGCTCACCGCGAGTCGCTCGTCCACCAGACGGACCTCGCCGCCGCGTGCCTCGACCCCCAGGCTCTCGGCGGGGTCCACCTCCGCCGTCAGGGTCCCGTCGGCCATCTGGAGTCGCCCGCCGACCCCCTCGAGGGCCGGCCAGCCGGGCGCGAAGGAAAGGCGCCCCTCCTCCACCGCCAGGGCCAGCTGCAGGGCCGGCTCGACCTTAACCCCCTCACGACTCAGGGGCACATGGAGGCGCAGCGAGCCTTCGGGCACGCGGCCGGCGACCCCGTCGACCAGCCAGTCGGTGAGCTCCGGCCCCAGTACGCCTATCGGAAGCCAGTCGACCAAGGGGGTCTCGATGGCGTCCACGTCGTGCAGGTCGAGCTGGAGACCTAAGCCGCCGCGCTGCCCACCGCCCACCGAGAGCCCGAAGCCACCCTCGACCCGGGCCCCGTTCCACTCGACCTCGAGCTCGCGCCCGCTGACGAAGCTGCGCGGGCCATCGTAGGCCCAGTCGATCACGCCGCTGGCCCGGGAGAGCGCCATGGGCGGCCCGAACACCCGTGGAAAGTGCAGCGTGGTGTCGCGCCCGGCGAACTCGACGTGGCCCCTGAGGTCCCGGGAAGTCACCCAGACATCCAGGGGGCCGCCTCCGGGGGCATGCTCCCAGGGGGACACCGCCACCTCGGCGGCCGAGGCCCGGGCGACCCAGTCGCCGCCCTCGCGGCCCAGCCCCAGGCCGGTGACCTGGCCGCGCGGGTCGAGGCTGTCGATGACCCGCGTCAGGGCTTCCGGCAGCGGCAGCCGGTCGCGCCAGGCGGCCAGGGCCCCGAGGTCGAACTCACTGGTGTTGAGCCACCAGCCATCGTCACGGCTGCGGGCATGCCAGTAGCGAGGCACGGCCGGCCCCGTGGCCGTCGCCTCGCCATCCTCCTCGGGTCGGGCCCAGTCGGCACTGCGCGCATCGCCCTCGAGCCAGGCCTGCCAGCCCGACCCCTCGCGCAGCCACTGGCCACGGGCCGAGACCCGGTTGAGCACGATGGCCGGTGGCGACGCCTCGTCGGTGGCGGACTCGGGCTGGGCAAGGGCCAGCAGCGGGGCATCGACGTCGAGTCGCAGGTCGGCCAGCCGGCCGGCATGCCAGCGGCCCCACAGGCGCGCCTCGCCGCTGGCGGCCTCCAGGCGCAGGGCATCGCCATAGCCCAGCACCTCGGAGAGCCCCAGCAGGCTGTCGAGCCGCATCTCGGCCTGCAGGGCCGCGCTGAAGTCGCGCAGCCCGGACGGCCCGGGGACCAGTTCCATCACCGCCCGGATGGCCTGCTCGCGCTGCCCCTCCACCAGCACCTCGCCCTCCAGGTGGGTACGCCGCGCATCCCCCGTCATCACCAGGCGGGGCGCCTTGAGCACGGCACGCTCCTTGCGGCCATGCAGCACCAGGCTGACCTCCTCGACCCAGGCGCTCTGGCGCAGCAGCATGCCGACCCAGAAGTCGAGGCGCTCGAGGTCGAAGGCGGTCTCGGGGACCAGCTCGGGGGGAAGCTCCGCGGGGGCCGGCCAGTGCCAGCGCCCGGCCTCGTCCTGGTAGAGGTGCACGGTCACGCCCTGCACCCGGGCATCGGCCACCAGGGGGACGCCGGCGGCCAGGCTGGCGAGGCTGTCCAGGCGCAGCTCGGCCTGCTGCACCTCGAGCAGCGGGACATGCCCAAGCCCTTCCCGGGAGCGGATCTGCAGGTCGTCGATGGCCAGGTGCGGGTCGTAGCGCTGCAGGCCGGCCGTCAGCGCGTCCACCTCCACCACCGCATTGAAGCGCGCGGAGAGCAGGCGCTCCAGCCGCGGGGCCTGCGTCTCGAGCAGCACCGGCAGCAGGCGCAGGACCAAGGTCAGCACCGCCAGCAGCGCCAGCAGCAGCGCCACCAGGGTCAACAGCCAGCGAGCGACCAGGCGGGTCAAGGACATGGGCTCACATCAGCACGATGTCGTACTGCTCCTGTGAGTAGTGGGTCTCCACCTGGAAGCGGATCGGCTTGCCGATGAACTCCTCCAGGTCGGCCACCGCGGCGGACTCCTCGTCGAGCAGGCGATCCACCACCGCCTGGGAGGCCAGCACGGCATAGGTCTCGGCGCTGTAGGCCCGATCCTCGCGCAGGATCTCGCGGAAGATCTCGTAGCAGACCGACTCCGGGGTCTTGAGGGTACCGCGACCCGCGCAGGTCGGACAGGGCTCGCACAGCGTCTGCTCGAGGCTCTCCCGGGTGCGCTTGCGGGTCAGCTGGACGAGGCCCAGCTCGGTGACGCCGGTGCACTTGGTCTTGGCATGGTCGCGCTCCAGCGACTTCTCAAGCATGCGCAACACCTGGCGCTGGTGCTCCGGGTCGTCCATGTCGATGAAGTCGATGATGATGATGCCGCCGAGATTGCGCAGCCGCAGCTGGCGGGCGATGGCGGTGGCGGCCTCGAGGTTGGTCTTGAAGATCGTCTCCTCGAGGTTGCGATGGCCCACGTAGCCGCCGGTGTTGACGTCGATGGTGGTCATCGCCTCGGTGGGATCGATGACCAGATACCCGCCCGACTTGAGCTGCACCTTGCGCCCCAGCGCCTTCTGGATCTCGTCCTCGACGCTGAACAGGTCGAAGATCGGCCGCTCGCCGGCATAGTGCTCGATGCGCTCCACCGCCGCGGGCATGAACTCCTGGGCGAACTCGATCAGCTTGACGTAGTTCTCCCGGGAGTCGATGCGCACCTTCTCGATGTCGTCGCGCATGACGTCGCGCAGGGTGCGCATGAACAGCGGCAGGTCGTCGTAGACCACGCTGGGGGCCGGCGCGGTCACCTTGCGCTCGCTGACCCGCCGCCACAGGCGCAGCAGGAAGTGCATGTCGGCGGCGAGTTCCTCGACGCCGACGCCCTCGGCGGCGGTGCGCACGATGAAGCCGCCGGTCACCTCCAGCTGCTGCTCGTTCCCGGCGGCCTCCACCAGCCCGCGCAGGCGCTCGCGCTCCATCTCGTCCTCGATGCGCTGGGAGACCCCGTGGTGGGGCGAATCGGGCATGTAGACCAGGTAGCGCGAGGGCACCGAGAGGTGGGTGGTCAGCCGCGCCCCCTTGGAGCCGATCGGGTCCTTGGTCACCTGCACCACCAGGGCCTGGCCCTCGTGGAGCAACTGGGCAATGGAGACCTGCTCGTCGGCCGGGGTGCCGGGGGGCATCACCTCGTGGGCGTGAATGAAGGCGGCACGGTCCAGGCCGATGTCGACGAAGGCGGCCTGCATGCCCGGCAGCACGCGTACCACCTTGCCCTTGTAGATGTTGCCGACGATGCCCCGACGCCGGGCCCGCTCGATGAAGGCCTCCTGCAGCACGCCGTTCTCCACCACGGCGACGCGGGTTTCCATCGGCGTCAGGTTGATGAGTACTTCACCGCTCATGCGGAAATCCTTGTCCAGAAAAGTCTGCGGCCATTATGACATAGGCCCGCTCGGGAGCGCCCCGTTCCAGAGCGGCACGCCCTGCCGGCCGAGAAGTTCGGCGGTCTCGAAGAGCGGCAGCCCCACCACCGCCGAGTGGCTGCCCTCGATGTGCTCGACGAACACCGCCGCCAGGCCCTGGATGGCATAGCCGCCGGCCTTGTCCGCCGGCTCGCCGGTGGCCCAGTAGGCGGCAAGCTCCGCGTCGCTGATCGGGCGCAGGAAGACACGGGTGGTCACGCAGGCCGTCAGCAGCCCGGCGGGGCCGGTGACCGCCACCCCGGTGAGCACCTCGTGGGCACGGCCGGAAAGCCCTCGCAGCATGGCCGCGGCCTGCGCCGGCCCCTCGGGCTTGCCGAGGATTTCGCCGTCGCACACCACGGCGGTATCCGACCCCAGGACGGGGAGCGCGGAGCGGGGGGCACCGGCCAGTGCCTTCTCCCGGGCCAGGCGGCGCACATAGTGGTGCGCCGCCTCGCCGGCGCCCGGCGTCTCGTCGATGTCCACGGGGCGCACCTCCACCGCTACGCCGATGGCGGCGAGCAGGTCGCGGCGGCGCGGCGAGGCCGAGGCCAGGCAGAGCACGGGATCGAGGGTCATGGCGGCTCCTCGTCGGGTGGCATGAGATCAGTCGCGGGCGAGGCGGCGCCCCAGCGCCTCGAACAGGGTGGTCAGCCAGGGCCAGAGCACCGCCCCGATCAGCGCGGAGAGCAGGAAGGAGAGGTGCATCGAGGCGGGCCCGAAGAGGGTTCTCAGCCACTGCTCGGCCAGCTGGACCATGCCCAGCAGCACGAAGATCAGCACCGCCTGCTGGACCAGCGAATAGGCCCGGAAACGCGCATAGACCAGGGCGCAGAGGAAGGCCAGCAGCGACAGCAGCAGGGCATTCTGCCCCAGCGGCGCACCCTCGATGAGATCCAACAGCAGGCCCAGCACGAAGCCGTGGAAGACACCGACCCGCAGCGGCTCGCGCATGCACCAGTAGATCAGCATCAGGCCCAGCCAGTCGGGGCGCCACACCTGCCAGCCATCGGCCAGCGGCATCACCTGCAGGCACAGCGACAGCAGCAGGGTCACCCAGATCCACAGCAGGTTGGCAGGCGGGGACGTGGCCATCAGGGCGCCTCCTCGTCGGTCGCCGCCGAGCCGATGCGACGGGCCGCCTCGAGGGCCGGGGCGGCCAGTTCGCCCTCGGGGGGCGCGGCGGGCGGCGCGGGCGGAAAGAGCAGCAGGAAGTGGCGTGAGCGCTGCAACTGCGCCACCGGCGCGGCGGTGACCCGGGCGAAGGGCTGGCCCGGGTCATGGACCACCTCGGCGACCCTGGCCACCGGGTAGCCCGGCGGGAAGCGCCCGCCCAGCCCCGAGGTGGTCAGCAGGTCGCCCTCGCGGATGTCGGCGGTGTCGGGGACATGCGTGACGTTGAGGGCCTCGTAGCTGCCCGCCCCCTGGAGGACGAAGCGCAGCCCGTTGCGGTTGACCTGCACCGGCAGGGCGTGGCTGGCATCCGCCAGCAGCAGCACCCGGCTGGAGTAGGCCGAGGTGGCGGTGATCTGGCCGACCAGCCCCGAGGCATCCAGCACCGGCTGGCCGACGTAGACGCCATCCCGGCGACCGCGGTCAATGACCATCTGGTGGGTGAAGGGATCGGGGTCCAGCGACAGCAGCTCGGCGGTGATGTAGGGCATGTCGCGCTGGCGGGTGGCCGCGAGCAGCTCCCGCAGCCGCACGTTCTCGGCGGTCAGGCTCGCCATGCGCTGCACGCGGTGGGAGAGCGTCAGGATCTGCTCGCGCAGGCGGCGGTTCTCGTCCACCAGGGCCCGCTGGTCGGAGAGCGCCAGCGAGGCCCAGTTGAGGACGTCACTGGGCAGGCTGACCAGCCACTGGATGGGCGCCACCAGGGTGGAGAGCTGGGCCCGCACGGGCTCCATGCGGGTGAAGCGGGTATCGGCGAACATCAGCGCCGACGCCAGGATCACGCACAGCAGCATGCGATAGCCCGGCAGCGGTCCATGCGAGAACAGCGGCTTGATAGGGCGTCCCCCCGAGTCAGTCGCTGGAAAGCAGCTCGAAGGTGTGCTGGTCGATCATCTCCAGGGCCTTGCCGCCGCCCCGGGCCACACAGGTCAGCGGGTCCTCGGCGACGATCACCGGCAGGCCGGTCTCCTCGGCGATCAGCTTGTCGAGGTCGCGCAGCAGCGCCCCGCCGCCGGTCAGCACCAGGCCGCGCTCGGCGATGTCCGAGGCGAGCTCGGGTGGCGACTGCTCGAGGGCGCTCTTCACCGCGGCGACGATGGAGCCGAGGGTCTCCTGGAGGGCGTCGAGGATCTCGTGGGAGTTGAGGGTGAAGCTGCGCGGGATGCCCTCGGCCAGGTTGCGGCCGCGCACGTCGATCTCGCGCAGCTCGCCGCCCGGATAGGCGCAGCCGATCTCCTCCTTGATCCGCTCGGCGGTGGCCTCGCCGATCAGGCTGCCGTAGTGGCGGCGTACGTAGGCGATGATCGCCTCGTCGAAGCGGTCGCCGCCGACGCGGATGGATTCCGAGTAGACCACGCCGTTGAGCGAGATGATGGCGATCTCGCTGGTGCCACCGCCGATGTCGACGACCATCGAGCCCTGGGCCTCCTCCACCGGCAGGCCGGCGCCGATAGCGGCCGCCATGGGCTCCTCGATCAGGAACACCTCGCGGGCCCCGGCGCCCTCGGCGGACTCCTTGATGGCGCGGCGCTCGACCTGGGTTGACATGCAGGGCACGCAGACCAGCACGCGGGGGCTAGGCGTCAGGAAGGTGCTCTGGTGCACCTTGCGGATGAAGTACTGCAGCATCTGCTCGGTGACGGTGAAGTCGGCGATCACGCCGTCCTTCATCGGACGGATGGCGGTGATGTTGCCGGGGGTCCGGCCCAGCATCCGCTTGGCATCGGCCCCTACCGCGGCCACGCTGCGCATGTTGCCGGACTGGCGAATCGCCACGACCGATGGCTCATCGAGCACGATGCCGCGACCGCGGACATAGATCAGCGTATTGGCCGTCCCCAGATCGATCGACAGATCGCTGGAAAACAGCCCCCTCAAGCGTTTGAACATGGAGTCGTTACCTAGTGCAGTCCGGGAACCCTGTGCGGACGCAAACGGTATCACCGCGGCCTACCGGCAGCAAGCAAAGTCCCGCGGCGCGCGGCATTCCCGGCCCTGCCAGCGAGGCGACGGATGTGATACCTTCTGCGGTCATTTCCCAGACCCCACTGCCTGTCGAGGACATCCGATCATGGCGCTTGAACACGCAGACGTTCTCAGGGCCGCCCACCTGGCCCGGCTCGGCCTGGACGACGACGAGGCCGCCCACTACCTGGACGACCTGGGCCGCATCCTGGCGATGGTCGACCAGCTCCAGACCCTGGACACCGAGGGGGTCGCCCCGCTGGCCCACCCCCTGGAGACCACCCAGCGGCTGCGCGCCGACGAGGTCACCGAGACCGACCAGCGCGAGCGTTTCCAGCGCTGCGCCCCGGCGGTGGAACAGGGCCTCTACCTGGTCCCGCGGGTCGTCGAATGACCCGTGCCACTCCCATCCGTTTCCGGCAAGCCATCACGGAGCCCAGGGCCCATGCATGACAAGACTCTGACGGAACTCGCCGCCGGCCTCGCCACCGGCGAGTTCTCCAGCCGCGAGCTCACCCAGGCGCTGCTCGCGCGCATCGAGCGCCTCGACGGCGACCTCAACAGCTTCATTTCCGTGACCGCCGAGCAGGCCCTCGAGGCCGCCGATCGGGCCGATGCCGCCCGCGCCGCCGGCAACGCCGGCCCGCTGACCGGTGTGCCCCTGGCGCTCAAGGACATCTTCTGCACCCAGGGTGTCAAGACCAGTGCCGGCTCGAAGATGCTCGACAACTTCGTCGCCCCCTATGACGCCACCGTGGTCGAGAAGCTCAGGGCCGCCGGCACCGTGAGCCTGGGCAAGACCAACATGGACGAGTTCGCCATGGGCTCATCCAACGAGAACAGCTTCTTCGGGCCGGTGAAGAATCCCTGGGACCTGGGCGCCGTGCCGGGCGGCAGTTCCGGCGGCAGCGCCGCCGCCGTGGCCGCCGGCCTGGTGCCCGCCGCCATGGGCACCGACACCGGCGGCTCGATCCGCCAGCCGGCCGCCTTCTGCGGCATCACCGGCCTGAAGCCCACCTACGGGCGGGTCTCGCGCTACGGCATCATCGCCTACGCCTCGAGCCTCGACCAGGCCGGCCCCATGGCGCGCACCGCCGAGGACTGCGCCCGCCTGCTCACCGCCATCGCCGGCCATGACCTGCGCGACTCCACCAGCGTGGCCCGCGGCGTGCCCGACTACACCGAGGAGCTCGACGCCTCCCTGGCCGGGCTGAAGATCGGCCTGCCCCGGGAGTACTTCGGCGAGGGGCTCGACCCCGCGGTGGAGGAGGCCGTGCGCGAGGCGATCCGCGTCTACGAGTCGCTGGGCGCCACGGTGCGCGAGGTCAGCCTGCCGCACACCCACTACGCCATCCCGGCCTACTACGTCATCGCCCCGGCGGAGGCCTCCTCCAACCTCTCGCGCTACGACGGGGTGCGCTTCGGCCACCGCTGCGAGGCCCCCGCCGACCTGACCGACCTCTACAAGCGCTCGCGGGCCGAGGGCTTCGGCGAGGAGGTCAAGCGGCGCATCCTGATGGGTACCCACACCCTCTCCGAGGGCTTCTTCGATGCCTACTACAAGAAGGCCCAGCAGGTCCGCCGTCTGATCCGCCAGGACTTCCTCGACGCCTTCGACGAGGTCGACGTGCTGATGGGGCCGGCCTCGCCGACCCCGGCCTTCGACCTGGGGGCGAAGAAGGACCCGGTCTCCATGTACCTTCAGGACATCTACACCATCGCCATCAACCTGGCGGGCATCCCCGGCATCAGCGTGCCGGCCGGCTTCGTCGGGGGCCGTCCCGCGGAAGGCCGCCCCGCGGAAGGCCGCCCCGCGGAAGGCCGCCCCGCGGAAGGCCGCCCCGCGGAAGGCCGCCCCGTAGGCCTGCAGATACTGGGCACCCACTTCGCCGAGGCGCGGCTGCTCAACGTCGCCCACCAGTTCCAGCAGGCCACCGACTGGCACCTGCGTCGTCCCGCGCTTGCCGAGGAGACCCTGTGATGCAATGGGAAACCGTGATCGGGCTGGAGGTCCACGTCCAGCTCGCCACCAAGTCGAAGATCTTCTCCGGCGCCTCCACCGCCTTCGGCGCCGAACCCAACAGCCAGGCCTGCGCCGTGGACCTGGGACTGCCCGGCGTGCTGCCGGTGCTCAACGAGGCCGCGGTGGCCATGGCCGTGCAGTTCGGGCTGGGGATCCACGCCGAGATCCCCGAGGTCTCGGTGTTTGACCGCAAGAACTACTTCTATCCGGACCTGCCCAAGGGCTACCAGACCAGCCAGATGTATCACCCCATCGTCGGTCCTGGCGAGGTGGAGATCACCCTGGAGGACGGCGCGACCAAGCGCATCCGCGTGCATCACGCCCACCTCGAGGAGGATGCCGGCAAGTCGCTGCACGAGGACTTCCACGGCATGACCGGGATCGACCTCAACCGCGCCGGCACCCCGCTGCTGGAGATCGTCTCGGAGCCGGACATGCGCTCGGCCAAGGAGGCCGCGGCCTATCTCAAGGCGATCCACTCCATCGTGACGTATCTCGGCATCTCCGACGGCAATATGGCCGAGGGCTCGATGCGCTGCGACGTCAACGTCTCGGTGCGCCCCAGGGGGCAGGCGAGCTTCGGCACCCGCGCCGAGATCAAGAACGTCAACTCCTTCCGCTTCGTCGAGCGCGCCATCGCCTTCGAGGTGGAGCGCCAGATCGAGCTGCTCGAGGATGGCGGCGAGGTGGTCCAGGAGACCCGCCTGTTCGACCCCGAGCGGGACGAGACCCGCAGCATGCGCACCAAGGAGCAGGCCAACGACTACCGCTACTTCCCCTGCCCCGACCTGCTGCCGGTGGTGCTCGACCGGGCCTACGTCGACCACCTGCGCGACACCCTGCCGGAGCTGCCCGCCGACAAGCGCGCCCGCTTCCAGGACGAGCTCGGCCTCTCCGCCTACGACGCCGGGGTGCTCTCGGCGAGCCGCGAGATGGCCGAATACTTCGAGGCGGTCAAGGAGGCCTGCGGCGATGCCAAGCTGGCCGCCAACTGGGTCCAGGGCGAGCTCTCCGGGGCCCTGAACCGCGAGGGCCTGCCGATCCAGGACAGCCCGGTCTCGGCGACCCAGCTCGGCGAGCTGGTCAGCCGGGTGATGGACGACACCATCAACGGCAAGGCCGCCAAGCAGGTCTTCCAGGCGCTGTGGAACGGCGAGGGCCAGTCCGCCGACGAGGTGATCGAGGCCAAGGGGCTCAAGCAGGTCACCGACACCGGCGCCATCGAGGCGATGATCGACCAGGTGATCGCGGACAGCCCCGCCCAGGTGGCCCAGTACCGGGACGCCGAGCCGGAAAAGCGCGGCAAGATGATCGGCTACTTCGTCGGCCAGGTGATGAAGGCCTCGCGGGGCACCGCCAATCCCCAGCAGGTGAATGCCCTGCTGAAAGAGAAGCTCGACGCGCTGTGCTGAGCCCGCGCTGAGGGAAGGAGAACCGGATGTCGGATGATGTCGGCGCGCGACTGCGCGCCCTGCGCACCCTGAAGGGCATCTCCCAGCGCGAACTGGCCAAGCGCTGCGGGGTCACCCACTCCAGCCTGTCGCTGATCGAGCAGGGCAAGGTGAGCCCCTCGGTCAGTTCGCTGAAGAAGATCCTCGACGCCATTCCCATGAGCGTCGGGGACTTCTTCACCATGGACCTGGAGAACGGCCGGCGGGTGTTCTACTCGGCCGATGAGCTGGCCGACGTGGGCTCGGGCGACGTCATCTACAAGCTGGTGGGCGCCGACCGCCGCGATCGCGCCCTGGCCTTCATGATCGAGACCTATCCGCCCGGGGCCGACACCGGCCGCGAGATGATTGCCCACCAGGGCGAGGAGGCCGGGGTGGTGCTGGAGGGCGAGATCGAGATCACCATTGGCGCCGACTCCCGGGTGCTGGGCGCCGGCGAGGCCTACTACTTCGAGACCAACGTGCCCCACCGCTTCCGCAACCCCGGCCGCGAGCCCTGCCGGCTGGTCAGCTGCGCGACCCCGGCGCGGACCTTCTGACCCGGCGTTTCAGGACGCCTTGAGCTTCTCGATCTCCTCGCGCAGTGCCTCCGCCTCCTCGGTCAGGGAGGCGTTGGCGCGCATGTCGCCGTTGCGGGCGGCCAGCATGGCCTGCTCGAGCTTATGCTCGTAGGCCTTCTGCAGCTTCTTCGACGGGTCGCTCTTGAAGAGTCCGAACATGGCGCTGTCTCCTGCCGGGAATGTCCCCTCAGGCTACTCGCCCGGCGGGCAGAATGCTATGCAATAACTGTACAATTATTTAAAACAGTACAAAAAAACGAGGCCGGCACCCCCGGGGTGCCGGCCTCACCGCTTTCATGCCGATGAGCGCGGGTCAGGTGGCGAGCGACATCCACACGCTCTTGAGGTCGGAGTACTCCTCCAGGGAGTGGTGGGACTTGTCGCGGCCATTGCCGGACTGCTTGACCCCGCCGAAGGGCATGGTCTGGTCGCCGCCGGCCCAGTTGTTGACGAACACCTGGCCGGAGGCCAGCCGACGCGTCACGCGCATGATGCGGTCGATATCCTGGCTCCACAGGCCCGCTGCCAGGCCGAAGTCGCTGTCGTTGGCCATGGCGATGGCCTCCTCCTCGCGGTCGAAGCCGAACACCGAGAGCACCGGGCCGAAGACCTCCTCGCGGCCGATGGCCATCGCCGGGGTCACGCCGTCGAACACCGTGGGCGGGATGAAGAGCCCCTGGCCCTCCAGGGCCTCGCCCCCGCAACGCAGCCTGGCCCCCTCCTCGACGCCCTGGCGGATATAGTCGAGGATCCGCCGATGCTGGGTCTCGTCGACGATCGCCCCCATGAAGCTCTCGGGGTCGAGCGGGTCGCCGGGCTGCATCTCCTCGGCGGCGGCCAGCACCTTGTCGACGAAGGCCTCACGAATCGAGTTCTCCACCAGCAGGCGGGATCCGGCGATGCACACCTCGCCCTGGTTGTGGAAGATCGCCTCGGCAGCATGGCGGGCGACCCTGTCCAGGTCCTTGCAGTCGGCGAAGACCAGGTTGGGGCTCTTGCCGCCGCACTCCAGGTAGAGGCGCTTGAGGTTGGACTGGCCGGCATACTGCATCAGCTGCTTGCCCACGCCGGTGGAGCCGGTGAAGGCCAGGCAGTCGACCTGCATGGAGAGCGCCAGCGCCTTGCCCACGGTGTGGCCGAAGCCCGGCAGCACCTGGAAGACGCCGCGGGGCAGCCCCGCCTCGCGGGCCAGCTGGGCCAGGCGCAGCGCCGAGAGCGGCGACTTCTCCGAGGGCTTCAAGATGACGCTGTTGCCGGCGGCCAGCGCCGGGGCGATCTTCCAGGCGGTCATCATCAGCGGGAAGTTCCAGGGCACGATGGAGGCCACCACGCCCAGCGGTTCGCGCAGCACCAGCGCCAGGGTCTCCTCCCCGGTGGGCGCCACCTCGCCGTAGAGCTTGTCGATGCACTCCGCCTGGTAGCGGATGCAGCCGATGGCCCCGGCCATGTCGCCCAGCGAGCTATTCACCGGCTTGCCCATGTCCAGGGTGTCGAGCAGCGCCAGCTCGTGCTTGTTGGCCTCCATCAGGTCGGCCAGGCGCAGCAGCACCTTCTTGCGCCGCCCCGGCGCCAGGCGCGACCAGGCGCCGCCGTCGAAGGCCGACCGGGCATGGCCCACGGCGATCTCGGCGTCGGCGGCATCGCAGCTGGCGACCCGGGCCAGGCGCTCGCCGGTGGCCGGGTTTAGGGTGTCGAAGGTCTCGCCGCTGGCGGCCTCGACGAAGGCGTCGTCGATGAAGGCGCGCGACTCGAGGGTCAGGCCGGCGGCCAGGGCCTGCCAGTCGGCCAGGGTCTTGGGTGGTACGGGACGGCTCATTCGGGTCTCTCCTCGGGTTGCGGTTCGTCGGCGACCCTCGGCGCCAGGCGACGGGCGGTCTCGTCCAGCGCCTCGCGGGCCAGGGTCACCAGTTCATCGATCTGCTCGCGGGTGATCACCAGGGGCGGGGCGATGATCATCGTATCACCCACCGAGCGCATCACCAGGCCACGGCGGAAGCTGATGTCGCGGCACAGGTTGCCGGCGGCCAGGGCCTTGTCGAAGCGCTCGCCGCTGGCGGGGTCGATGAGCTCCAGGGCGCCCATCAGCCCCAGCGAGCGGGCCTCGCCGACGAGGGGATGGTCGGAAAGCGTGGCCCAGCGGCGCGCCAGGTAGGGCCCCAGCTCGTCGCGGACCCGCTCGACCACGCCCTCGGCTTCCATGAGCTCCAGATTCTTCAGCGCCACCGCGGCGCATACCGGGTGGCCGGAGTAGGTGAAGCCGTGGAAGAACTCGCCGCCCTCCTCGACCAGGGTGTCGGCGACCCGGTCGCCGACCAGCACCCCGCCGATCGGCAGGTAGCCGGAGGAGAGCCCCTTGGCGATGGGCACCAGGTCGGGGGCGAGATCATAGTGGACGCTGCCGAACCACTCGCCCAGGCGGCCGAAGCCGCAGATCACCTCGTCCACCACCAGCAGGATATCGTACTTGGCCAGCACCGCCTTGACCGCCGGCCAGTAGCTTTCCGGCGGCATGATGGCGCCGCCGGCGCCCTGCACCGGCTCGGCGATGAAGGCCGCGACCTTCTCCTCGCCCAGTTCCAGGATCCTCTCCTCGATGGCAGTCGCGCACTTTCGGCCGAAGGCCTCGGGATCCTGATCGCGCCCCTCGCCGAACCACCAGGGCTGACGCACATGGGTGATGCCCGGCACGCAGGGCCCGCCCTGGTCGTGCATGGGCGCCATGCCGCCAAGGCTCATGCCGGCCACGGTGGAGCCGTGGTAGCCGTTCTCGCGGCCGATCACCCACTGCTTCTCGGGCCTGCCCTTGAGCGCCCAGTAGCGGCGCACCATGCGCAGCACGGTGTCGTTGGCCTCGGAACCGGAGCCGGTGAAGAAGACGTGGTTGAGGTGCGCCGGCGCCAGCGCGCAGAGCTTCTCGGCGAGCTTCACTGCCGGCGGGTGCGTGGTCTTGAAGAAGTTGTTGTAGTAGGGCAGCTGGCGCATCTGCTCGGCGGCGGCCGTGACCAGCTCCTCACGACCGTAGCCCAGGTTGACGCACCACAGGCCCGCCATGCCGTCGAGGATCCGGTTGCCCTCGGCGTCGAAGATGTAGACCCCCTCGGCACGCTCGATGATGCGGCTACCCTCCTCGCCCAGCGCCTTGAAGTCGGTGAAGGGGTGCAGGTGGTGAGCACGGTCCAATGCCTGAAGCGAATGCGACATGATGCTCCTCCGGGTGGGGCGACGGCCTCAGGCGTCGACGGCGGGTGACGGGATGCGGGCACCGCGATGGGCCTGGCAGGCCGCGGCGAAGGCCCGGAACAGGGCGTCGTAGAGCGGGTGCTCGCGGGGCTTCCATTCGGGATGCCACTGCACCGCCAGGGCGAAGCCAGGGGCACCGGCGACCGAGATCGCCTCGACGAGCCCGTCCGGGGCCAGGGCCTCAGCGACGAGCCCCGGTCCCAGCTCGGCGATGCCCTGCTGGTGCAGCGAATTGACCCGGGACGCCGGCTCGGGATGGAGCGCGGCGAGCCGTCCGCCGGGCACCAGGGTGATGTCGTGGCTCGGCGCATACTTGGCCTCGCGGTCGCCCTCCGGCTCACGATGGTCGAAAATGCCCGGCACCCGCTGCACCGCCTGGTGCAGGGTGCCGCCGAAGGCCACGTTGAGCTCCTGGAAGCCGCGACAGATGCCCAGCAGCGGCAGCCCCAGGTCCAGGGCGGCGGGAATCCAGCCCAGCGCCGCGGCATCGCGATGGGGGTCATCCCGGGTGTTCTCCGGAGCACGTTCGGCACCGTAACGCTGCGGCTCGACGTTGGTGTAGCTGCCGGTGAGCAGCAGGCCGTCGAGCGACGCCAGCAGCTCGCTCTCCACCGCGTCCTCCCACACCGGCAGGATCACCGGCGCCAGGCCATAGTCGCGCAGGGCGGAGAGGTACTTGTCGGTGACCATGTGAGCGGGGTGGCCTTCCACCTCGCGCCGGCAGGCGATCACGCCTACCAGGGGTCGGGTGCGCATGGCGGTCTCCTTGGAAAGCAGGATGATTGTTATGCTTTGCTCAACATATCGCCGTTGATTAACCTTGCCAACCCCCATCGACACCCCGCCACCGCCATTACTCCCCAGACATCTGTAATAATTGAATAAAATTGAACCAACAAGATATCAATGGCCACCAGCAGCTGGCGAAATACGTAAAAGATTTGACAACATGGGTGTGTGCTTCAAAGATGACAGCCATCGAACAATGAACCGAAGCCGATAGGTGGCCCCATGCCCTCCCCAGCCGACGAAGCCCGCGACTTCCTCGACCGCCATCCCGACGTCGACAGCGTCGACCTGCTGATCAGCGACCTGAACGGGGTGCTGCGCGGCAAGCGCATCCCCCGAGACAACCTCGAGAAGGCCTACCGGGACGGGGTCAACCTGCCGGCCTCGGTGTTCGCCCTGGATATCCTGGGCAACACCATCGAGTCCACGGGCCTGGGCCTCTCGATCGGCGACAGCGACCGGGTATGCCGCCCGGTGGCGGGCAGCCTGATGCCGAGCCCCTGGCTGCGCGATGCCCGCCAGGCGCAGCTGCTGATGACCATGACCGAGGCCGACGGGGCGCCCTTCTTCGCCGACCCCCGCCAGGTGCTTGCCCGGGTGCTGGAGCGCTTGCGTCGCGCCGGGCTGACGCCGGTGGTGGCCGTGGAGATGGAGTTCAGCCTGGTCGACCGCCGCCGGGACGCCCTGGGCATGGTCCAGCCGCCCTGCTCGCCGGCGACCGGCGAGCGCGCCGCGCAGAGCCAGCTCTACTCGATCAACGAGCTCGACGAGTATGCCGAACTGCTCGAGGAGATCCATGCCGCCGCCCGGACCCAGCGGCTGCCGCTGGACACTGCCCTCAAGGAGTGCGCCCCGGGACAGTTCGAGATCAACCTGATCCACTGCGATGATGCCCTCGCGGCCTGCGACAGCGCGGTGCTGCTCAAGCGGCTGATCAAGGGCGTGGCCCTGCACCATGGTTTCGAAGCCACCTTCATGGCCAAGCCCTATGGGCAGGAGGCCGGCAACGGCACCCATGTCCATATCAGCCTGCTCGACGAGGCGGGGAACAACGTCTTCGCGGCCGAGGACGGCGCCCCGCTCGGCACGCCGCGGATGCAGCACGCCGTGGCCGGGCTGCTCGAGCTGATGCCGGCCTCGATGGCGCTCTTCGCCCCCAACCTCAACTCCTTCCGTCGCTTCCAGCCCGGGCTCTATGTGCCCATGGCCCCGACCTGGGGCTACGACAACCGCTCGGTGGCGCTGCGCATCCCTTCCGGGCCCAATGCGGCGCGGCGCATCGAGCACCGGGTGGCCGGCGCCGACGTCAATCCCTACCTGCTGCTGGCGACCCTGCTCGGCGCCATCGACCACGGGCTACGGCGGCAGCTGACGCCACCGCCCGCCATCACCGGCAACGCCTATGACCAGGTCGCGCCCAGCCTGACCAACAGCTGGTGCCAGGCCCTGGACCTGCTGGAACAGAGCGAGCCTTTGGCCGCGGCACTGGGCGCGGACTTCCTCGCGGTGTTCCTGGCCAACCGCCGTGCCGAGCGGGACCAGGCCATGCAGGCGGTCAGCAAGCTCGAGTACGACTGGTACCTGCGCCACGTGTGAACGGACCACACGGGGCCCTCTCCGTACAAGGCCCCCACCTGACTCCCCAGACTTCCAACAAGACCTCCAAGGAAGCCAAGCATGAGCCATCCTGCCCATCCCTTTGCCCCCTCGCTTCCGGACCGGCGCGGTTCGGGACGCACCCTGCTGCTGTTCAGCCTGATCATGACCACGGTCGTCGGCCTGACCCTCACCCATCCTGCCGAAAGCGACTATGGCTGGATCAGCCTAGTCCCCTCGTTGATCGTGCTGGTAGTGGCCATCGCCACCCACCGCACCCTCGAGGCCCTGGCGATCGGCGCGATCTCTGGCCTGATCCTGCTCCAGCCCCAGGACTTCGTCGGCGAGCTGGCCGACATCTCGCTGACGGTGATGATGGACGAGACCATTGCCTGGCTGATCCTGGTCTGCGGGCTGATGGGCGGCTTCATCGCCATGCTGGAGAAATCGGGCTGTACCCTGAGCTTCAGCCACTTCATGACCCGCCTGGTGAGGACACGCCGCCAGTCGCTGCTGAGCACCGCCGCCTTGGGAGTGCTGATCTTCATCGATGACTACCTCAACGCCCTTGCCACCTCGGCAGCCATGAAGCGTCTCACCGACCGCTTCGGCGTCTCACGCGAGAAGCTCGCCTACATCGTCGACTCCACGGCGGCCCCGATCTGCATTCTGGTGCCGCTCTCCACCTGGGCGGTCTACTTCGCCGAGCTGCTCGAGACAAACGGAGCCACCGAGACATCAGGCATGTGGCTCTACATCCAGTCGATTCCCTTCATGCTCTATGGCTGGGTGGCCATGGGCCTGGTCCTCCTGGTGGCCAGCGGGATCATGCCGGACATCGGACCGATGAAGGCCGCCGAAGCCCGCGCCCGGGGCGGCCAGCCGGTCCCCGACGGAGCACCCGATATCGAGCTCGGCGAGGACGATGTCCCTCGTACCCAATCCAGGGTCGGCGTGGTCAACTTCCTGGCGCCTATGGCTGTACTCATTGGCGCCAGTGCCTGGTTCGAGATCGACCTGCTCAAGGGGGTGATCGTGGCGGTCATGTTCACCATCCTGCTCTACCTGATACAGCGCCTGGCCACCTTTGCCACCCTGATGGATGCCATCATGGACGGCTTTCGCACCATGATGCTGCCGCTGGCCATCGTCGCGGTGGGCTTCGTGCTACGCGAGATCAATGACCAGCTGGGCATGACCGCCTTCATGATCGACGCTCTGACGCCCTACCTGACGGTCGCTCTGCTGCCGGCCATCGTGTTCCTCTCCATGGCCGTGGTGGTCTTTGCAACCGGCTCATCCTGGGGGGTGTTCGTGATCTCGATCCCCATCGTGGTACCCATCGCGCAGAGCATGGGAGCTCCGATGCCGCTGGTCGTTGGTGCACTGCTCTCTGCCTCAAGCTTCGGCAGCCATGCCTGCTTCTTCTCCGACTCCTCGGTCCTCTCCTCCCAGGGCAGCGGCTGCCAGCCGATGCAGCACGCCCTGACACAGTTCCCCTACGCCCTGATGGGGGCTGGCATCACTGCAACGGGCTTCCTGGCACTGGGCTACCTGCTGACCTGAGCCGATCGCACACCCTCGACGACAGCGCCCCGGCCACTAATGGCCGGGGCGCTGTCTTTCATGACGAGATGAAGCTTGCTCAGCCACCTTGCGAGGAGACGGCATTCCACTGCGGCTGCCCCTCCTCGAGCAGGACCCGGTCGCCTTGGGGCGGGCTGTCCAGGCGACTGGTCTCCACCGTCTCGCCGTGGCGCCAGGTGACCTCGTAGCCCTCGGTCTCCTGGCGGGTGTCGACCACGGTGCGGCACTCCTGGCGGGTGGTGGTGCGCGGCTGGGACTGCGCCGCCTGGGCATGCTGGCGCGCCTCCACGCGCTCCTGGACCTCGCGCCCGGCCAGGCCGCCGCCGATGGCACCGGCCACCGTGGCGATCTTCTTGCCGCTGCCGCCGCCGACCTGGTTGCCGAGCAGGCCGCCGACGATGGCCCCAGCCGCGGTGCCTACCACACGATGGGGATCACGGCTGGCGCCCTGCCCCGTCGGGGCTTCCGGCGGCAGCTGCACGACCACCTCCTCGCAGACCTCGCGGGGGGTCTCCACCGTGCGCGTCAGAGTCTCGACGTTGGTGATCTGGGCGTATTCGGGGCCGCGCTGCTGGTCCTGGATCTGCCAGGCACCGAAGGCCAGCCCGCCCAGCCCCAGCACGGCCAGGGTGGAACCTATCACGATCGACTTGCTCATCTTGCACCTCCTGGGGGACGCTGCCGCGCCTCTTCATGATCACGAGGCTCCGGGAGATGCGTGACGGAAAAGGGGCGATGGTGAGGGCGCATCCTGCGCCTCTCGGGAATCGCCCCCAGTATAAGCCTCGCGATGCAGGACATCAGGGGGATTCCGCGGGTTTCACATTTGCTGACCTGTTGTCACCGAATGGCGACGATCCAGGCGCTCAGGCCAGGGGCTCGCCGGCGGAGATGACGAGCGGGGCCTCCGGCGAGTCGCCCGCTGGCCGTTCGACCATCGGGTGCTGACGCGACTCCAGCCAGCGGCGGGTGTCGGCGACCCGGTTGAAGGTGAATAGATGCAGGCCGGCGAAGCCGGCAGCGGGGTCGCCCAGCATTGGCCCCAGCCCCTCCAGGAGGGCATCGGGGCAGTAGGCCCCAGGCCGCAGCAGCCGTGCCCACCAGCCCGACTGGCGGCGCAGGGCGCGCACCGACGGCCCCAGCCCCAGGCGCAGGGCGATGGCGAGCAGTCGCCTGGGCTCCATCACCCCGGGAGTGCCGGCAAGCACCGGCAGCGTCAGGCCGAGCCGCCGCTGCCGCTCGCGCCAGGTCAGCAGCGGGGTCGCCTCGAAGCACAGCTGGGTAACGGCGTAGTCGGCCAGCGCCGCCTTGGCCTCCAGGTCGCGCTGCAGCTCCGCCTCCGTCAGCCACGGATGGCCTTCCGGATAGGCCGGCACGCCGAGGCGCGCCGGGCGCTGCTCGAGCCCGGCCATGGCCTCGAGCAGCGCCCGTCCGTGGGGATAGGCCCCCACCGGGCGCTCGGCATCCCCGCCCACCACGAAGGCATCGTCGATACCCAGCGCCGCGAGGCGCCCCAGCACCTGCGCCAGGTGGGCGCGGTCGTGCACCAGCCGGGCGGCGAGGTGCGGCACCACCCGCAAGCCCTCTCCGACCAGCCACTCGCTGGCCTCCAGGGTGCGCTCCAGCCCGTGGCGCGGCGAGCAGGTCACTGTCACCACGGCGCCGGGCGGCAGCTCCCGGGCCGCCTCCTTCAGGCCCGCGATAGGCAGCAGTTCGAAGCGGGTCGCCGTCATCCTTCTCACCCCTTGGGTATTTCCTTGCTGGGGTCGTGGAAGGGCTTCTCCACCACCCTGGCCTCCTGCAGGCCGGTATTGGCCTCGATGCGCAGCGCCGTGCACATCTCGGCATATTCGACCGGCACCATGGCGTAGCCGATGTTGCGCTCCTGGCGCGGCGAGCGGGTGGACGAGGTCACCTTGCCGATAGGCGCGCCCCCCGCGTCGAACACCGGGAAGACGTCGATCATCGCGCCGTCGGTAAAGTAGCCGACGCTCGGGCCGTCGATCTCCACCCCCACCAGCTTGCGCGACACGCCCTCGGCCTTGATGCGCTCCAGGGCGGCGCGGCCGATGAAGTCGTCGTCGCCGCGCAGGTCCACCATCCAGTCGTAGCCCATGCCCACCTCGAAGGGGTTGGTGTCGTACCAGATGTCGCAGCCGAAGGCGAGGATGCCGCCCTCGATGCGGCGGATGTGGCAGGGGCCGATCACCTGCATGCCGTGGGGCCGGCCGGCCTCGAAGACCCGCTGCCAGAGCGCCTCGCCGAAGCGACTGGCCTCGCGCAGGTAGATCTCGTAGCCGATCTCCCCGGAGTAGCCGGTACGCGAGATCACCACGGACATGCCGTCGAGTTCGGCCTCCATCAGGTGGTAGTAGGGCATGCCCAGCACCGCCTCGCCGAACAGGTCCACCATCACCGCCTTGGCCTTCGGCCCCTGGACCTGTACCGGCGCCACGTCCACCTCCTTGATGGTCACGTCGAGCCCGGCATTGACGGCGAGCCCCTGACACCACAGCAGGATGTCGCTGTCAGCGAGCGACAGCCAGAAGCGGTTCTCCTCGACGCGCAGCAGCACCGGGTCGTTGAGGATGCCGCCGTCGGGGGCGGTGACGAAGACGTACTTGCACTGCCCCACCTGGCAGTGGCGCATGTCGCGGGGGACCAGGCGCTGGGTGAAGGCGAAGGCGTCGGGGCCTGCGATCTCGATCTGGCGCTCGACGCCGACGTCCCACAGGGTCACGCCCTGCACCAGGGCCCAGTACTCGTCCACCGGGTCGGTGTAGAGGCGCGGATGGTAGTGGTGGTTATAGACGCTGTACTTGCGCACCCCGTGCCGCCGCGAGGCGTAGAAGAACGGTGACTTGCGGATACGCGGATAGAGCAGGATCTCCGGCGCCGATGGGGTGTTCTGAGAGCTCTGGATGTTCTCGATGGCCTGGGACATGACCGCCTCCCTCCACTGTCATTGTGCCGGGGGACCGGCACCCGCCGGCCGCCCTTGCCTTGGACACTAGCCCCTGGGCCGAGCGCTGATCTCGCTGTGGGCGTCGAGCTCTTTGGCGTGGGCGACAGGGCCGGCCGCGGCCTGTCGCCGCCAGGCAAGGGGGCGTCGCCGCGGGACAGCGTGCCGCCCGAGGCCTGCCTTATCCTGCGGGAAACCCTCGACGTGAGGAGGACGACCATGGCGACACTCCCCTCGCAGGCAGACGCGGTGATCATCGGCCTGGGCGGCATCGTCGGCGCCTCGGTGGCCCATCACTTGATCGAGCAGGGCTGGACGAACCTGGTGGGGCTCGAGACGTCCGCCCTCCCCTCGGACATCGGCTCCACCGCCCACGCCTCCGACTTCTGCTTCATGACCTCACATGACCGGCTCTCCTGCTACACCACCACCTACAGCCAGCGCTTCTACGAGGCGATGGGGCACTACCACAAGGTCGGCGGCCTGGAGATCGCCCGGGTCGGCGACGAGGCGCGGCTCGCCGAGTTGCAGCGCAAGGTCGCCTCGGGCAAGGCCTTCGGCACCAAGGTCCGCATGGTGGACGCCGACGAGGTGGTGGCGCGCTTCCCGCTGCTGGAGCGCGACCAGGTGCTGGGCGGCATGTGGGACCCCGACGCCGGCCTGGTGATCCCGCGCTCCCAGCGGGTGGCCGGCGAACTGATCGAGCGCGCCGTGACAAGCGGTCACCTGCGCGCCTTCGCCGAGACCCCGGCGCTGGATATCGACGTCCGGGACGGCCGGGTATGCGGCGTCGAGACGCCCAGGGGCTACGTTGCCACCCCGCTGGTGATCGTCACCTCGGGCATCTGGGGCCCGATCCCCGCCGCCATGGGCGACGCGGCCCTGCCGCTGATGCCGGTGGAGCATCCGCTGCTGTTCTTCGGCCCCTTCGAGACCTTCGCCGGTACCGGCAAGGAGATCGGCTACCCGCTGCTGCGCGACCAGGGCAACTCCGCCTACATGCGCGATACCGGCGACCCGACCAGCACCGAGGGCGGCCTGCTGGAGTGGGGCTACTACGAGTCCCGCGAGCCGCGGCTGGTGAACCCTCGCGCCATCCTCCCGCGCGACCGGGCGCGCCTCTCGCCCTCCATGCGCGACCTGGAGCTGGACCAGGTGGCCGAGGCCTTCGAGCGGGCCATCGACCTCGCCCCCGTGCTCGGCGAGCTGGGGTGGGACGAGAAGCACTCCTTCAACGGCCTGCTCTCGGTCACCTCGGACGGCGGCTCCCTGGTGGGCGAGTCGCCGGAGACCCGCGGCCTGTGGTTCTGCGAGGCCGTCTGGGTCAAGGACGGCCCCGGCATGGGCAAGCTGCTCGCCGAGTGGCTGACCCATGGACGCGCCGAGCCCGACCCCTGCGGCATCGACATCGCGCGCTTCTACCCGGTGCAGAAGACACCCCACCACGTCGAGGGTCGCTGCCGGGAGATCGCCCGCAAGATCTATGACCCGCCGGTGCACCCCCGCGAGCCCTTCGAGAGCGGCCGCGACCTGCGCCGTGGTCCCTTCTGGCCCCGCGAGAAGGAGCTCGGCGGCTTCTTCATGGAGGCCGCCGGCTGGGAGCGCGCCCACGGCTACGCCACCAACGAGGCGCTGCTGGAGCGCTACGGCGAGCGGGTGCCCGAGCGTCCAGCCGAGTGGGACGCCCGCCACTTCTGGCGGGTCTCCAATGCCGAGCACCTGGCACTGTCCGACGACGTGGGCATGATCAACCTCTCCCACTTCGCCATCTATGATATCTCGGGCCGCGATGCCGAGGCGCTGCTGGAGTGGCTCTCGGTGGCCAAGATCGGCGGCGACACCCCCGTCGGCAAGGGGGTCTATACCCACTTCCTGGATGCCGCCGGCGGCGTCCACTCGGACCTCACCATCGTGCGCCTGGCCACGAACGCCTGGCGGGTCATCTGCGGCGGCGACACCGGCCACCGCGACCTGATGTGGATCACCCGCCGCGCCGAGGCGGCCGGCCTGACCCGCTGGCACCTGGAGGATCGCAGCGACGGCCTGGCCACCCTCGGCCTGTGGGGCCCCAACGCCCGGCGTACTCTGCAGGCCCTGGCGGATGATCCCGAGGGCCTTTCCGACGCCCGCTTCCCCTTCGCCACCGCCCGCGAGATCCGCATCCAGGGGCTGCCGGTGTGGGCCTTTCGCATCTCCTACGTGGGCGAGCAGGGCTGGGAGCTCTATGTGCCCTTCAGCTACGGCCTGGCGCTCTGGGACCGGCTGTTCGACGCCGGGGTGACGCCGGTGGGCATCGAGACCTACGCCAACAGCCGCCGCCTGGAGAAGAGCCTGCGGCTGCAGAATGTCGACCTGCTCACCGACTACAACCTTTACGAGGCGGGCCTGGCAAGGCCCAGGGTCAAGGCCGCGGACTTCCACGGCAAGGCCGCCTACCTGGAGCAGCGCGAACGGCACTGCCAGCCGGCCACGCTCTGCACCCTGGTGATGGAGGCACACCACGACGCCGCCGGCACCCCGCGATTCCCGGTCGGCCAGTCGCCGCTGCTCGACCCCGAGAGCGGCGAGGTGCCGGTGGATGCCCTGGGCCGGCGCTCCTACGTGACCAGCATCGCCTTTGGGCCCTCACTCGGGTGCAACATTGCCCTGGCCTACCTGCCCGCTGGCTACGCCGTGGAGGGGCGTACCCTGCTGCTGGAGTACTTCGCCGAGCACTACCCGATGCGGGTGGCCGCCGTCGGCTACCGAGCCCTCTATGACCCGGAGAACGCCCGGCCGCGAGGCTGAGGCCTCAGCCTCAAGGCAGCCGGTCGTCCGGCAGTGCCAGCTCGGCCTGCCGCTGCTGCCGGTGCTTGCGCTCGCCGCTCGGCGAGTGGCCGAAGTGGTCGTGGTAGCACTTGGTGAAGTGGGGCGGCGAGACGAAGCCGCAGGCCAGCGCCACCTCGGTGATCGGCATCCGCGTCTGCTGCAGCAGCAGCCGCGCCCGGGCCAGGCGCAGCTCCAGGTAGTACTTGAGCGGCGGGCAGCCCACGTAGCGCTGGAAGAGGCGCTCCAGCTGGCGCCGCGACAGGCCGGCATAGCGGGCCAGCTCGTCCAGCGCCAGGGGCTCCTGGAGGTTGGCCTCCATCAGCGTGGCCACCTCCTCCAGCTTGGGATGGCTGTGACCCAGGCGCACCCGCAGCGGGCTGCGCTGACGATCGCCCACGCCGCGGATGCGCTCGTGGATGAACTCCTCGGCGATCGCCTCGGCCAGAGCCAGCCCCTGCTGGCGACCGATCAGGTTGAGCATCATGTCCAGGGGGGCGATGCCGCCCGAGCAGGTGTAGCGGTCGCGATCCATGACGAACAGCTGGGAGGTGAAGGTCACCTCGGGGAAGCGCCGCGCCTCGTGGAGGCTGCCGATATGCTCCCAGTGCAGGGTGCAGCGATAGCCGTCGAGCAGCCCCGCCCGGGCCAGCACATAGCCCCCGGTGCACACGGCGCCCAGGGGGATGCGCCGTTCGGCCAGGCGCCGGAGCCAGATGAGGGTCGCGCGATCGCAGTGCGCCTGCACGTCCACCCCACCGCACACCAGCAGCAGGTCCAGTGGCGGCATGGGCTCAAGCGCCTGGTCCACCGTCGTGGGCAGGCCGCTGCTGGCCGTCACCGGGGTACCATCGCGGCTCACCAGGTGCCAGGTGTAGAGGGGGCGGTCGGCCAGGTGGTTGGCCATGCGCAGCGGTTCCAGTGCCGCGGAGAAGGCGAGCTGGGAGAAGCCCGGCATCAGCAAAAAGCCGATGTCATGGTGGTCCTTGGCCGGTACGGGAGCCTCCATCTCGTCTCCTTCTAGCCGGCGCACGGCCGGGCGACGTTGTCCTCAGGGATAGTCCATCCCTTCGACTCTCGGCAAGGGCGTCGAGTTTGCGCGGCGTGTCGCTGCGCCCAAGGCCACGGACGTCGGCAGGCAAGAGTGCCGCGAAAGGCGCACGATACTGAACGGACCGCATGACTCGCCGACGTCCAGGAGGAGAGAGCGATGGCCCCCCAAGTGCCCGAACAGGCCCCGTCCCGGCCCGCCGACAACCTGAGCATCGCCCGCGCGGTGCGCCTCTGGCCCATCGAGGAGATCGCCCATCGCCTGGGCCTGCCCGGCGAGGCGGTGGAGCCCTATGGCCGAGGCATCGCCAAGCTCGACCTGGCGGCCATGGCGCCCCTGGCCGAGCGCCCGCGGGGGCGCTACGTGGTGGTGACCTCGATGACCCCCACCCCGCCCGGCGAGGGCAAGACAACCACCGCCATCGGCCTGGTGCAGGGCCTGCAGCGCCTCGGCCACACCGCCACGGTGGCCCTGCGCCAGCCCTCCATGGGCCCCACCCTGGGGCTGAAGGGCGGCGCCACCGGCGGCGGCTACAGCCAGGTGCTGCCCATGGAGCGCATCAACCTTCACCTCACCGGCGACATCCACGCGGTGGGAGCGGCCCACAACCTGCTGGCGGCCATGGTCGACAATCACCTTCACCATCGCCTGGCCCCCGAGCTGGATCCCCGCGAGGTGCGCTGGCAGCGTGTCATCGACCTCAACGACCGCGCCCTGAGGCACCTGGTCCTTGGCCTCGGCGGGCGTGGCGACGGACTCCCCCGCCAGGGCGGCTTCGAGATCACCGCCGCCTCGGAGGTGATGGCGGTGCTGGCGCTGGCCGACTCCCTGGCCGACCTGCGCCGACGCCTGGGCCGGCTGATCGTGGGGCTGGACCGCGACGGCGAGCCGGTCACCGCCGAGCAGATCGGCGTCGCCGGCGCCATGACGGTGCTGCTCAAGGAGGCGCTCAAGCCCAACCTGCTGCAGACCCTGGAGCATGCCCCGGCGCTGATCCATGCCGGCCCCTTCGGCAACATCGCCCACGGCAACTCCTCGATCGTCGCCGACCGTATCGGCCTGCACGCCGGCGACTTCCTGGTCACCGAGGCGGGCTTCGGTGCCGACATGGGCGCCGAGCGCTTCTTCAATATCAAGTGCCGGGCCTCGGGGCTCGTCCCGGACGCCGCGGTGCTGGTGGTCACGGTGCGCGCCCTGAAGTACCACAGCGGCCGTCACCGGGTGGTGGCCGGCCAGCCGCTGCCCGCCTCGCTGCTGGGGGAGGCCCCCGACGAGGTCCGGGAAGGCGGGGCCAACCTGCTCAAGCAGATCGACAACGTGCGCGCCCACGGCCTCACCCCCGTGGTGGCGATCAATGCCTTCCCCGGCGACCATCAAAGCGAGCATAGCGCCATCCGCGAGCTGTGCGCCTCGGTGGGCGTGCGCGCCGAGGTCTCCAGCCACGTGCGCGACGGCGGCGAGGGCGCTCTGGGCCTGGCACAGGCGCTGGTCGAGACGATCGACGAGGCCGACGAGGCCGGGAGCGGCTTCCACTTCCTCTACCCCGCCGACTTGCCGTTGGCGGAGAAGATCGAGCGCATCGCCACGCGCCTCTACGGCGCCGAGGGGGTCGACTTCGCCCCGGGGGTCCGCGAGCGACTGGAGACCTGGCAGTGCCAGGGCCACGGGGCCTTTCCGGTGTGCATCGCCAAGACCCACATGTCGCTCTCCCACGATGCGAGCCTGATCGGCGCCCCCACGGGCTGGCGGCTGCCGGTGCGCGAGGTGCGCCTCTCCGCCGGCGCCGGTTTCGTCTACGCCCTGGCCGGCGACATCCGCACCCTGCCCGGGCTCGGCCCCTCGCCGGCCGCCACGCGGCTGGATATCGACGAGGATGGCGAGACAGTCGGCCTCTACTGAGGCTGGGGAACAGCTGATTTATGTCGCGAGCGAAGAGAGGTTGGCCGCCGCCGGTTTCTGTGCTCCGGCGGCGGCCAAGATATCGAGCGCAGCAATAAATCAGTGTTTCCTAGAAGCCCAGGCGATCGCGGATGGCGTAGTACCAGGCGCCGATGGCCGACAGCGGCACCCGCAGCAGGCGGCCGCCGGGAAACGGCAGGTGGGGCAGGCCGGCGAAGGCATCGAAGCGCTCCTCGCGGCCCGTCATCACCTCGGCGATCAGCCGCCCGGCCAGGTGGGTACAGGTGACGCCATGCCCCGAGTAGCCCTGGGCATAGTAGACGTTGTCGTTGACCACCCCGAACTGCGGCAGGCGGTTGAGCGTCATCAGGAAGGTGCCGCTCCAGGCGTAGTCCACCTTGACGTCGTCGAGTGACGGAAAGGTCGTGAGCATCTTGGGCCGGATAACGCTCTCGATGTCGGCGGGGTCGCTGCCGCCGTAGTTGACGCCGCCGCCATACAGCAGGCGGTTGTCGCGGGTCAGACGGTAGTAGTCCAGCAGGTAGTTGCAGTCCTCCACCGCCAGGCCATTGGGGATCAGGGCACGGGCCCGCGCCTCGTCCAGCGGCTCGGTGGTGATGATCTGGGTGCCGCAGGGCATCGACTTGCCCTCGATCTCGGGCAGCACGTCCTTGAGGTAGGCATTGCCGGCCATCACCACCCGGTCGGCCCGCACGCTCCCGCCGGCGGTGCGAACCACCACCGGCTCGCCGTGCGCCACACCGGTGACCGGCGAGTACTCATAGATGCGCCCGCCCAGCGACTCGACGGCGGCGGCCTGGCCCAGCACCAGGTTGAGCGGGTGCAGGTGACCGCCGCCGTGGTCCACCAGGGCGCCGGTGTAGCGCTCGGTATCGACCTCGCGGTTCACGGCCTGCCCTTCGAGCAGCTCGAGCTCCCGATAGCCATAGCGCTCCCACAGCGCCTTGTGCTCGCGCAGCCCCTGCATCTGCCTGGCATTGCAGGCGGCGAAGAGGTTGCCGTCCCTGAGGTCGCAGTCGATGGCGTAGCGCTCGACGCGCTCGCGGATGATGCGGTTGCCCTCGAAGGCCATGTCGCCCAGGGCGCGGGCAGTATCGGCGCCGTACTGCTCCTCGATGACGTCCATGTCGCGGCTGTAGCTGTTGACGATCTGGCCGCCATTGCGACCCGAGGCGCCATAGCCGACCCTCACCGCCTCCAGCACCACCACCGAGAAACCGCGCTCGGCCAGGTGCAGGGCGGCGGAGATGCCGGTAAACCCCGCCCCTACCACGCAGACGTCACAGCTCACCTCGCCCGCGAGGGCGGCACGCTCGGGGGCGTCGTTGGCGGTGGCGGCGTACCAGGACGCGGCGTGGTCGCGCTCGAATGGGACAGACATGGGACCCCCCTTGATGGCAATTTTATTCAACATTAATACCCCATATTAGGCGTAATATCTCGAAGATGGCAATGAAACGCTATGGGATAATCACCAAAAAAAACCGCCGGAGGGGAGCCCCTCCGGCGGCGTCGACCCAGGGGTGCCGGGATCAGCGACTGCGCGCCTCGCTCCACAGCTCCTGGAGCAGCTCGAGCTCCTCGCCGCTCACCGAGGGGGTGAAGTGGAGCCGTTCGCGGGCGGCGGCATCCGGCATCACTGGCGGTTCGCGCAGGGCATCGTTGACCAGCGGCAGGGCCGCCTCGTTGGGGGTGGTGTAGAAGTTGTAGTCGGCCAGCCGGGCGGCAACCTCGGGACGCAGCAGGTACTCGATGAAGGCCCGCGCGGCCTCCGGGTTCGGCGCTCGCGCCGGGATCGCCAGCACGTCCACCCAGCGCTGGGAGCCCTCCTCGGGGATGAAGAAGCCCAGCTTGCCATAGGTCTCGGGATCCTCGGCGCGCTTGCCGGCCAGGTCGCCGTTGTAGGCGATGCCGGCATGGATCACCCCGTTGGCCACCTGTTCGATGGCCGCCGTGGCATCCACGAAGCCGACGAAGTTGTCCCGCTGGCGGGTCTCGATCACGCCGCGGGCCGCCTCCACCCAGGGGGCCTCACCCACGCAATCGAAGCCCTGCCCCTGGAAGGCGCAGAGGGTGCCGAAGGTGAACTGGGCATCCCCCTTGAGCAGCGCGAAGGGGTAGTCGGCGTTGACCTCGGGATCGTAGAGCAGCCCCCAGCTGGGCTCGGGTGCCGGCCAGGTCTCCCGGTTGTAGACCACCCCGGTCACACCCCACAGGTAGGGCACGGTGTAGTCACCCTCGGGGTCGTAGCTCGGCGCTCGGAACTCGGCGAGGATATTGTCGTGGCCCTCGAGCCCCTCGCCCTCGGCGGCGAGCGGCCGGATCAGGCCGGCGTCGATCAGCCGCGGCACGAAGTAGTCCGAAGGCACGATCAGGTCGTACTGGGCATCCCCCCCGGCGGTGAGCTTGGAGAAGAGCTCGGCGTTCGAGTTGTAGTAGTTCTGCACCACCTCGATGCCCGTTTCCGTCTCGAAGTCGTCGATGATGGCCGGATCCATGTAGTCCGACCAGTTGAACAGCCGGAGCTTGCCCTCCTCGGCCGTCGCCGCCAGGCTGACGGCCACCAGGCCCAGGCCCGTCAGCCGGGCCCACTGTCGCAGCAGCATCACGTCCCCTCCCTGATGATGGTTAACCTCGAGTCGGGGCCGTACCCCGTCCCGGCACTATACCCGCAACAGCAGGTGCTCGCGTTCCCAGGAGCTGATCACCTGGAAGTAGGCGCGATGCTCGGCGCGCTTGACCGCCAGGTAGCTGTGGGTGAAGCGTTCGCCCAGGATGTCGGCCAGGGGCTGGCAGTCGTGCAGCAGGTCCAGCGCCGGGCCGATGTCGTCGGGCAGCTTGTTGCCGCCGGACCAGGCGGAGCCGACCATCGGCGGGCGCGGCTCGAGGCGTCCCAGCAGGCCCAGGTAGCCGCAGGCCAGGGACGCCGCCATCACCAGGTAGGGATTGGCATCGGCGCCCGCCAGGCGGTTCTCGACCCGCGTCGCCTCGGGGGAGGAGACCGGCACGCGCAGTCCCACGGTGCGGTTGTCCATGCCCCACTCCACGTTGATCGGCGCCGAGCCGCTGGTCTCGGTGCGCATCAGCCGGCGATAGGAGTTGACGTTGGGCGCCAGCAGCGGCATCACCGAGGGCAGGTAGCGCTGCAGGCCGCCGATGAAGTGGTGGAACAGCTTGCTGGGCTGGCCGTCCGCGTCGGCGAAGACGTTGTGCCCCTCCTTGGCATCGAGCAGGCTCTGGTGGATGTGCATGGAGCTGCCCGGCTCGTTGGCCATGGGCTTGGCCATGAAGGTGGCATACATGCCATGGCGCAGCGCGGTCTCGCGCAGGGTGCGCTTGAACATCACCACCTGGTCGGCGAGGGTCAAGGGATCGCCATGCTGGAAGTTGACCTCCATCTGGCCGGCCCCCTCCTCGTGGATCAGGGTGTCCAGGTCCAGGTTCATGGCCTCGCAGTAGTCGTACATCTCCTCGAACAGCGGGTCGAACTCGTTCACCGCGTCGATGGAGAAGGACTGGCGGCTGCTCTCCTGCCGGCCGGTGCGACCGATCGGCGGCTCCAGGGGGTAGTCGGAGTCGGTGTTGGTCTTGACCAGGTAGAACTCCACCTCCGGGGCGATCACCGGGGTCCAGCCGCGGGCGGCGTAGAGCTCCAGCACCCGCTTGAGCACGTAGCGTGGCGCCAGCTCCACCGGCTCGCCGGTCAGGTAGAAGCAGTCGTGGATGATCTGCGCCGTGGGGTCCTCGGCCCAGGGCACCAGGTAGATGGCGTTCGCGTCCGGTACCAGCTCCATGTCCCGCTCGGCGGGATTCCAGAAGCGGATATCCTCGTCGTCGGGATAGCCGCCGGTGACGGTCTGGATGAAGATCGAGTCGGGCAGGCGCGGACGCCCGCCGTTGAGGTACTTGCCGGCGGGCATGATCTTGCCCTTGAGGATGCCGGTCAGGTCACTGACCAGGCACTCGACCTCGGTGATGCCGTGATTCTGGAACCAGTCGTTGAGGAGCGGCTGCTCCTGTCGGTTACTCATGGGAATTTCCTTGCTCGGAATGGCGGGCCCCCGGCCCGATGCCGGGGGCCCTGCGCTCAGCGAGACTGGACCTCGGACCAGAGCTGCTGGAAGGTCTGCAGGGCATCGCCTTCCAGGCTCGGGGTGAAGCGCAGTCGCTCCATGTCCGCCTCGCTGGGCTGGACGGGCGGTTCGGTCAGTACCGCGTCCAGGTAGGGCTCGGCGGCCGCATTGGGGCTGGCGTAGTAGTTGTAGTTGGAGAGCTGGGCACCGACCTCGGCATCGAGGATGAAGTCGATGAACTTGTGCGCCATGTCCGGGTTGGGGGCCTCGGAGGGGATCAGCATCGCATCCACCCACATCTCGGCACCCTCGTCGGGGATCATGAAGTCCAGGGTCTCGAAGGTCTCCGGGTCCTCGTCCTTGAAGAAGAGGTAGTCGCCGTTGTAGGAGAGCCCCACGTGGGTGACGCCGCGGGCCAGCTGCTGCAGCGCCGGCGTGCCGTCGGAGAAGCCGCTGAAGGTGTCGCGCCCCTTGGTGTCGATCAGCAGCCGGGCGGCCTCCTTCCAGGCATTCATGTCGGTGCAGTCGTAGCCGTGGCCCAGATAGGCGCAGGCGCCCCCCATGCTGACCTGGCCATCGCCCATCAGGGCGAAGGGGTGGTCGGGATTGACCTCGGGGTCGAACAGCAGCGACCAGCTCTTGGGGGCATCCGGAAAGGTCTCGGTGTTGTAGACGATACCGGTGGTGCCCCACTGGTAGGGCGCGCTGTACTCGGCCCCCGGGTCGTAGGCCGGATCCTGGAACTGCGCCATGACATTGTCGAGGTTCGCAAGCTTCGACTTGTCGAGCTTCTGCACCAGGCCGGTCTGGATCAGCCGCGGCACGTAGTAGTTGGACGGCACGATGATGTCGTATTGCGAGACCCCGCCGGCATTGAGCTTGGCGAACATCTCGGGCAGCGAGTTGAAGTAGTTCTGCACGACGTCGACGTCGTACTTCTCCTCGAAGGCCTCGATGATCTCGGGGTCCATGTACTCGGTCCAGTTGAACAGGTAGAGCTTGTTCTCCTGGGCCTGGACGCTGCCGGCCAGCAGCGCGGCGCCGACGGACAGGGCAAGTGCGGTCTTGTTGATTGTCATCTCGGACTCTCCTCGTTTCCCCTAGGGAAGGCTTGGCCGGCTCATGCCTGCCGGCGACGGCTGAACACCAGGCTGATGATGGCGGCGATGGCCACCGCACCGATCATCAGGGTGGCGATGGCATTGATCTCGGGCGATACCCCCTTCTTGATCGCTCCCCAGATGTAGATGGGCAGGGTCGCGCTCTCCGGTCCGGCGGTGAAGAAGCTGATCACGAAGTCATCCACCGACAGTGTAAAGGAGAGGAAGAACGCCGAGATCAACGCCGGCTTGATGGTCGGGAGCATGAAGTGGACCACCCGCTTGATCGGGGTGGCATAGAGGTCCTTGGCGGCCTCGAAGAGCGTGGGGTCCAGGCCCACGAAGCGCGAGTAGACGATCAGCGCCACGAAGGGGATCTGGAAGGTGACGTGGGCGATGATCATGGTCACCAGTCCCGGCTGCAACAGCCCGGTGAGGCGATGGACCTGCACGAAGAAGGCCATCTCCGAGATGCCGAAGACGATGTCCGGCAGCACGATGGGCAGGTAGATCAGCACGATCAGCCAGCCCAGCTTGCGGTGGCGATGGCGGTACATGCCGTAGCCGATCAAACAGCCGATCCCCAGCGCGATCACCGAGGAGGTGATGGCCAGGATCATGCTGTTGGAAAAGGCCGAGAGGATCTCCTCGTTGCCCATCAGTCGGCCATACCAGCGCAGCGAGATGCCGGTGAAGGTGGCCGCACTGTTGGAGGCATTGAAGGAGAACAGCACCACCACGGCAAGCGGCAGGTAGAGGAAGGCCAGGGTGAACCACCAGAAGCCGGTCAGGCCGCGCTTGAGCGTGCGCTTTCTCATATCACCACCTCCTCGCCGCCACCCAGGCGCTTGCCGATGCGACGCATGGCGAAGAGCCCGATGAAGGTGGCGATCAGCATCAGGATCGCGCCGGCCGCTCCCAGCGGCCAGTTGGCCCCGCCGGCGAACTGGTTGGCCACCAGGTTGCCGAGCATCATGCCCTTGCCGCCGCCGAGCAGCTCGGGGATCACGTACATGCCGAAGGCGGGGATCGCCACCAGCACGATGCCGGCCAGCAGCCCCGGCAGAGTCTGGGGGAAGACGGCGTGCCAGAAGGCCCGCACCGGCGAGGCGAAGAGGTCCTGGGCGGCCTCCACCTGGGCGGTGTCGAGCTTCTCGAAGGCGGCGTAGAGCGGCAGCACCATGAACGGCAGGAAGTTGTAGACCAGGCCCAGGGTCACCGCGAAGTTCGACGGATAGAGCCCCATGTTGGGGGCAATGAACCCGAGGCCCTCGGCCAGGTTGGAGAGTGGCGTGCCCGGCGCCAGCAGGTTCATCCAGCCGAAGGTGCGGATCACCTGGTTGGTCCAGCTCGGCACCACCACCAGCAGCAGCATGATCGGCCGCCACTTCGCCCGACAGGTGCTGATGTAGTAGGCGATGGGATAGGCGACGATCACCACCAGGCCGGTGGAGACCAGCGTCTGCCACAGCGAGCGCAGCAGGGTGTAGAGGTTGCCGGGGCTCCAGCCCAGGAAGCCGAAGCCGGCCAGGCGCCGGAACGACTCCAGCGACAGCGGCATCTCCGGCAGGCCATAGGGCCCGTTGGACATGAAGGCCACGGCCATCAGGTAGGCGCTGGGCAGCACCAGGAAGATCACGATCCAGGTGGCCCCGGGAGCCACGGTGAACAGCAGGTGCCGCGCCTCGCGCACCATGCCGCGGCTGCGGGCGGAGGGCGTTACGCCGGTGTAGGCCATGTGCGTCTCCTCACTCGCTCAGGGTGACCAGGTCTTCGGGGGCCACCGATACCGTGACCCGGTCCCCCACCTCGGGCAGGTGCCTGCCCCGGTTGTTGAGGGTCGCCTGCAGGGTGCTCGAGCCGATCTCGAGGCGATACTCGGCATGGCTGCCGCGGTAGAGCCGTTCGCTCACCACGGCCGGCAGATGATTGTCACCGGCCACCTCGCCGGGCAGCAGATCCAGGGTCTCGGGACGGATCAAGAGCAGGCCGCCCTCCCCGGCGTCCTCGGCGGTGAGCTCGCCGAGCGGCGTGGTCAGGCGCCCTCCCTGCCGGGCGGTGACCGGATAGAGATTGTCGTGGCCCATGAAGCGGGCGACGAAGGCGTTGACCGGGTGCTCGTAGACCTCGCGGGGCGGCCCCACCTGCTGGATCACCCCGCCGTTGAGCACGGCAATGCGGTCGGACATCACCATGGCCTCCTGCTGATCATGGGTGACGAAGACGAAGGTCATGCCGAGGCGCTTCTGCACCCGCAGCAATTCCACCTGCAGCTGACTACGCAGGCCGGCGTCCAGTGCCGAAAGCGGCTCATCGAGCAGCAGCACGTCGGGCTCGTTGACCAGGGCCCGGGCCAGGGCGATGCGCTGGCGCTGGCCGCCGGAGAGCTGGTCGACGCGGCGGTCCACCAGATCGCCCAACTTGATGAACTCGGCGATCTTCGCCACCCGGGCCTCGCGTTCCTCGAGGGGCAGGCCGCGCATCTTGAGCCCAAAGGCCAGGTTCTCGCGCACCGAGAGGTGCGGAAAGAGCGCATAGGACTGGAAGACGGTATTGACGCTGCGCTTGTGGGGCGGCACCTCGGTGATGTCCTTGCCGCCGATGGCCAGGCGGCCGTCGTCGGCCTCCTCGAGGCCGGCGAGGATGCGCAGCAGGGTGGTCTTGCCGCAGCCCGAGGGGCCGAGTAGGGTGAAGAACTCGCCGCCCTCGATGGTCAGGTCGACACCGTCCAGGGCCACGGTATCGCGGCCGAAACGCTTGTGAAGCCCCCGCATCTCGATGGAGGAGGCCTCCCGGGCCACCTCGCCCTGCGTCGCCTCCCCGGCCGGTCGCGCGCCCGGTGACTCGATGGCTTCCGCCGTGATGGTGTCGTTCATGGGGGTGCCCTCTCGGTTCTCGATGGCCCGGTTCACAGCCGGTCCCGCAGTTTGTAGAAGTTGGTGGCCAGCACCAGCAGCGGCTTGCGCAGCAGGGCGCCGCCCGGGAAGTGGCGATGGGGCATGGCGGCAAAGACGTCGAAGCGTTCGCTCTGCCCGGCGATGGCCTCGGCCAGCAGCTTGCCGGCCAGCCCCGACAGGGCCATGCCGTGCCCGGAATAGCCCTGGGCATAGTAGACGTTGCTGCCGAGCCGGCCGAAGTCCGGCGCCCGGTCGAGGGTGATGGCCACGTCCCCGCCCCAGCGGTAGTCGATGCGCACGCCCTCGAGCACCGGGAAGATCCGCGCGATCTTGGCATCCATGCGCGCCTCGAGGCCCCGCGGCTCCCGGCCATCGTAGCTGACCTCGCCGCCATAGATCAGGCGCCGGTCGGCGGAGAGCCGATAGTAGTCGAGCACGAAGTTGGCATCGGAGAGGGCATCGTTGTGCGGCAGCACCCGGGCCGCCCGCTCGGCCGAGAGCGGCTCGGTGGCGATCATGTAGTTGGCGGCGCGCATGATGCGACCGGAGAGTTCGGGCACGAGGCCGGCCTGGTAGGCGTTGGTGCCCAGCACCACGAAGTCGGCGGTGACCCGGCCGGCGGCGGTGAGCACGCTGGCCGGCTGGCCATGGCGGACCTCCACGACGCCACTCTGCTCGTGGATCGCCACCCCGGCGCGGCGGGCCGCCCGGGCCAGGCCCAGGGTATAGTTGAGGGGGTGCAGGTGGCCGCCCTCGGCATCGTGCAGGGCCGCCGGGTAGGCATCGGTCACCACGTGCTCGCGCAGGGCCTCCCCCTGGAGCATGGTGAGCGCCGGGTAGCCGTAGTCGCGCGCCATGCGCTCGCGGAAGGCCTCGAGTTCGCGCACGTGGCGTGGCTTGACCGCGGCATGCAGGTAGCCCCAGGCCAGCTCGCAGGGGATGGCGTGGCGCTCGACCAGCTCGGCGGTGAGGCGCACCGCCTCGCGGCTCATCTCCCAGATATCCCGGGCCCGCTCCCGACCCAGGGCCTTCTCCACGGTGGCGATGTCGGTGCCCAGCCCCGGCAGGATCTGGCCCCCGCTGCGCCCGGAGGCGCCATGCCCGATCTCCCCGGCCTCCAGCAGCACCACCGAGTAGCCCCGCTCGGCCAGGTGCAGCGCCGCCGAGCAGCCGGTGATGCCGCCGCCGACCACGCAGACATCGGCCCGCACCTCGCCCTCGAGCGGGGGGCAGTCGCCGAGCTCGACGGCAATGGAATCGCGGTACCAGGAGGCGGGCGGCGCCAGCGGCGGGGTCGTCATGCGGGACACCTGTCTTGTGATGCGCGGTGCGCTGGTTGTTGTTGGCTTCCTCGCCCGGTGAAACCGCCCGGGCAGGTCACTTCAGTTTGACACCAGCACCGCAAGACCTGTCAAGTATTTAATACCTTGCTGGCGAGTGGCTTTGACGATGGCTCCGCCCGATATTGCTCCATGCCGATACAGAAGCCTGTTTTAAAAGACATCCATGGATGCAGACAGGACGATGACGGTCAGGCGGGCACCCGAAACTCCGGGCAGATCTCGTCAATTAATCACCATCACCCACCCGGATGAGACGATGAGAGACCCTGCCTTCACGTCAGGGTTCACTCACGCAAGGGTCAGCAGGTGAGCCTTTTAACGACCCGAGACACCCCCCATGCTCCAGTGAGGACCACGCCCCGACCGAGGAGATCCCCATGACGGCGCCGACTGCCCCTGCCCCCCATGCCGTCGAGTACGGCAAGGCCAACAGCCCGCTCAACCACCACTACTGGATGCCGTTCAGCGCCAACCGCGACTTCCATGCCCATCCGCGGGTGATCGCCGCCGCCGAGGGACGCTACTTCATCGACGACCGCGGCCGGCGACTGTTCGACTCCCTCTCCGGCCTCTGGACCTGCGGCGCCGGCCACAACCGCGCCAAGATCCAGCAGGCGGTGTCGGCCCAGCTGGGCCGGCTGGACTATGCCCCGGGCTTCCAGGTCGCCCACCCGCTTGCCTTCGAGCTGGCCGAACGGGTGGCGGCACTCACCCCGCCGGGGCTGGACTACGTCTTCTTCACCGACTCCGGCTCCGAGTCCGCCGATACCGCGGTGAAGATGGCGCGCGCCTACTGGCGCCTCCAGGGGCGTCCGGAGAAGACCCGGCTGATCGGCCGCGCCAAGGGCTACCACGGCGTCAACGTGGGCGGCACCAGCCTCGGCGGGATCGGCGGCAACCGCAAGCACTATGGCCAGCTGCTGGACGTCACCCACCTGCCCCACACCCTCCAGCCGACCCTCGCCTTCACCCGCGGCCAGGCCGAGAGCGGCGCGGAGCTCGCCGACGCCCTGCTCGACCAGATCGCCCTGCACGACGCCTCCAGCATCGCCGCGGTGATCGTCGAGCCCATGTCCGGTTCGGGCGGGGTCATCGTGCCGCCGAGGGGCTACCTGGAGCGGCTGCGCGAGATCTGCTCCGCCCACGACATCCTGCTGATCTTCGACGAGGTGATCACCGCCTTCGGCCGCGCCGGTGCGCGCACCGGGGCCGAGGCCTTCGGGGTCACCCCGGACATCATGAACGTGGCCAAGCAACTCACCAACGGCGCGGTGCCCATGGGGGCCGTGATCGCCTCCCGGGAGATCTTCGACACCTTCATGGCGGGGGGCGGGCCGACGCACGCCATCGAGTTCCCCCACGGCTATACCTACAGCGCCCATCCCGTGGCGTGCGCCGCCGCACTGGCGACGCTGGACCTCTTCGAGCGCGAGGACTTCCCGGCGCAGGTGCGGACCATCGCCCCGGCGTTCGAGGCGAAGCTCCACGCCCTCAGGGGCCGCCCCCATGTGGTGGATATCCGCAACCACGGCCTGGCCGGTGCGATCCAGCTGGCGCCCCGCGACGGGGATCCGACCATCCGCCCCCGGGATGCCCACCTGGCGCTCTGGGAGGCGGGGTTCTACGTGCGCTACGGCGGCGACACCCTGCAGTTCGGCCCGCCCTTCGCCAGCACGGAGGCGGAGCTCGAGCGGCTCTTCGATGCCGTGGCCACCACCCTGGACCGGCTGGCGTGACGCGCATCGTCGCCTAGCCGAGCGCGGCCAGGAAGGCCTCCAGCACGCGATGGGGGCGCCGGTCGCGCTGGGTGATCGCCACCAGCGGGATGCGGTAGCGGCAGGCGTCGGGGCACAGCGCCCGCAGCCGGCCGGCCGCCACCCAGGGCGCCGCCAGGTGGTCGGGCAGGTAGCCGATGTAGCAGCCGGTGAGGATCAGGAAGGCCGCGCCCTCGCGATCCGATGCCATGGCGGCCCCGTGCAGCCGCGCATGGGCCGCCCGGGCGGCTTCCGGCAGCGGGTAGCCGGGCACCACTGCCTCGTGGGCCGCCACGCGCTGCGGGTCGGTCACCGCCTCGGCGAAGAGCGGATGGCTGTCGGCACAGTAGAGCAGGGAGCGTTCGTCGTAGAGCGCCTCGCTCGCCAGGCTCGACGGCAGGTTGACCTCGGGCACGACCCCCACGTGAAGCCGGCCGTCCACCACGCCCCGGGCGATGCTGTCGGGCGCCTCCATGGCGATATTGATGCGCACCTCCGGGCCCCGCGCCTTGAGCTCGGCCAGGGCGTGGGTGATGTGCATCTCGGGCATGCTGACCAGGTTGTCGGTGATGCCGATGTTGAGCTCGCCCCGCAGGCTCTCGTGCAGGCCGTTCACCTCGGTGCGAAAGGTCTCCAGGGAGGCCAGCAGGGTGAGCCCCGCCTCGTACACCTGGCGCCCCTCCTCGGTGAGCGAGAAGCCGCCGCGGCCTCGCTGGCAGAGCCGCAGCCCCAGGCGACGCTCCAGGTCGTTCATGTGCAGGCTGATGGCCGAGCGGCCGACGCCGAGCACCCCCTCGGCGGCGGAGAAGCCGCCGCACTCCACCACCGCCTTGAAGACACGGATCAGGCGGATGTCGAAGTCGCTGACCTGGCCCAGGGGGGCTACCGGGTGGTCGCTCACGGCCCCCTCCTCAGGACGGCCCGCAGACCGGGCAGGCGGGGTCGCGGGGCACCCGGAAGTGGCGCCACTGGCCGCCCAGGCCATCGAAGGTGGAAAGCCCGCGATGGGGCCTGCCGGCGCCGCTGACCAGCTTGATCGCCTCCAGGGCCTGGAAGCTGCCGATCAGCCCCACCAGGGGTGCCACCACGCCGCTCTCGGCGCAGCTGAGCGCCTCGTCGCCCTCGCCGCTCTCCCCTCCCCCAGGCGGATAGAGGCAGGCATAGCAGGGCGAGTCGGGGTCGCGGGCATCGAAGACGGCGAGCTGGCCGGAGAAGCGGATGGCCGCCCCGGAGACCAGCGGCACCCGCGCCGTGCGGCAGGCGGCGTTGATGGCATAGCGGCTGGAGAAGCGGTCGGTGCAGTCGAGCACCACGTCCGCCGCGGCGACCGCCCGCGCCAGTGCCGCGCCGTCGAGATGCTCGGTGATCGCTTGAATCGTGCAGCCGGGGTTGAGGGCGAGTGCCGCCTCCCGGGCCGACTCGGCCTTGTTGCGACCGAGGTCGGCGGTGGCGTGGGCAATCTGGCGCTGCAGGTTGGAGAGCTCGACCACGTCGGCATCGGCCAGGGTCAGCCGGCCGAGGCCCGCGGCCGCCAGGTAGAGGGCCACCGGCGAGCCCAGCCCGCCGGCGCCGACCACCAGGGCGTGGCCGGCCAGCAGCCGCTCCTGGCCGTCGATGTCGACCTGGTCGAGCATGATCTGGCGGCTGTAGCGCAGCAGGGCCTGGTCATCCATCGCGGGGCTCACTTCTCCTCGAACTCCTCGATCTCGGGCACATGGAGGCTGAAGTCCTCCTTGACCTCCTCCATGACCACATAGCTCTTGGACTCCTTCACGCCGGGCAGGGTGAGCACCACGTCGCCGAGCAGCTGGCGGTAGGCGGACATCTCGGGAATCCGGCACTTGAGGATGTAGTCGAACTGCCCCGAGACCAGGTGGCACTCCTGGATCTGAGGCAGCTTGGCCACGGCGCGACGGAACTCGTCGAACACCGCCGGCGACTGGGTCTCCAGGCTGATCTCGACGAACACCAGCAGGTTGGCCTTGAGTGCCCGGGGGTCGAGCAGCGCCTTGTAGCCGCGGATGATGCCAGCGCGCTCCAGGCGCTTGACGCGCTCCAGGCAGGGAGTGGTGGAGAGGCCGACCCGGGAGGCCAGGTCGACATAGGAGATGCGGGCGTTCTCCTGCAGGCAGCGCAGGATCTTGAGGTCGATGCGGTCGAGCGAGCGGGTCTTGGCTTTCATGGTCGTGGGCGTGCCGATAGGAATGGGCCATTCACGTCGTCGCGACAGCACGATCACCTGAAAATCACCCCACCAATGGCACCCCGGTGGGTTTCACGAATGCAAAGGCGACGAGACGTGGCGTTTTTTGCTGACCAAGATGTACCACATCACGACCGCCCCCCTCCAGTCCCGCCCTCAACGTGGCGTCCCAGGCTGACCCTGTCGTTGCCGCCGAGGTCGCGAAGCGTGGCGACCTCCCCGTAGCCGGCATCGGCGAGAGCATCGCGCACCGCCTTCCCCTGGCCATGGCCATGCTCGAGCAGCAGCCAGCCCCCGGGCACCAGGTGGCCACGGGCCTCGACCACCAGGTGGCGCAGGTCAGCAAGCCCCTGTTCGGCGGCCACCAGGGCGCTGTGCGGCTCGAAGCGCAGGTCACCCTTCCGCAGGTGCGGGTCGTCCGCGGCGATATAGGGCGGGTTCGAGACGATGAGGTCGAAGCGCGCGCCGCCGTCCTCGTGGCCCAGCGCCGTGAACCAGTCGCCCTGGCGGAAGTCGACGTTGCCGATGGCGAGGCGCTCGGCATTGTGCCGGGCCAGGGCCACCGCCTCCTGGCTCAGGTCGATGCCGACCACCGACCAGCCGGGTCGCTCGCTGGCGAAGGCCAGGGCGATGGCGCCGGTGCCGGTGCCGAGGTCCAGCAGCCGGCCCCGCGGCGACGCGCCATGCGCCAGGGCCGCCTCGACCAGCCGCTCGGTATCGGGACGGGGAATCAGGGTGTGCGGCGAGGTGGCAAGCCGCAGCCCCCAGAACTCGCGCTCACCGGTCAGGTAGGCCACCGGCTGGCCGGCGGCGCGCGCCGCCAGCAGCGCCTCGAAGCGGGCCCGCTCGATAGGCGGCGCCTCGCGGTCGCCCCAGGTGTAAAGCCAGGTGCGATCGACGCCCAGCACGTGGCAGAGCAGCACCTCGGCATCGAGCCGCGCGCTCGGCGAGCCGGCCTCGAGGAGGCGCCGGGCGGCTCGGGCGAGCAGGGCGTCGAGGGTCATCCGGCGTCCTGCTGGAGGGCCGCCAGCTGCTCGGCCTGGTACTCGTGGATCAGCGGCTCGATCACGTCGTCGAGCTG
>NZ_JAWSUJ010000016.1:0-53058 GCF_033549285.1 Halomonas sp. | reverse complement strand
AAGCGCCTTGCCATGGTTCCGTCCGTGTCAGGTATCCTACACACATTATGCACGAAAACTTTAGATTAGGCACTTACGTATGTGTGACTGCCGCCACTCTACCTGCATTTCCTGGAACCATTGATTGGCAAATTCCTTGAATGTCAAACTTATGGCAGTATCCCTATTGGAGAGTGATTCATCTTCTTCTCCTTCGCTTTGAGAGTTTTGTTGTTGAATCTTCTTCAAGTTACGGCTTCCCGGGAAGAACTCGGCATAGTCGAGCTCATCCAGCAGAATCTTGGCTTCGACTCGCTGCATCAGCTTCTCGACTTGTTTTCGGTTTGCAGGGGTATCCGTCAGCGCCGTCTGCTCTCGGCAACGCACGCCCTGATAGAAGAAGTCGAGATAGAGTTTTCCTGTTTCCTTGCGGACTCGGACCTTACCCATGACATACCCCTCCACCTGCCATGGGGATCGCCAGATCGTCGCCTGTGGAGTCGGCCAGCATTTCTTGCTCAACCGCTTCCCAGAGGAAAAGGATTTTTCGCCGCCCGAAAGGCTTGATGTAGTGCTTACCTTCAAGGAGGACGGTGTCCTTGAGGCACTGGCGGATGGTGCGGCAGTCGTACTTGATCCTGGCTGCGAGCTCTTCCGTGGTGAGGTAGGTATAGGAGGTATCCATCGAAAACGCCCTCGCGTGGTGATAGCCTGTGTCTACAAAAGGCATTCGCAGTAGCCAAATGCCATCCTGAATGGCATTTTAGCCTGCATAATCACATTTGCAAGGGCTTTTTGTTATCCAGGATAAAAAAATCACCTTTGAGATGGAGTGAGCATGATTCGATGCCACCTGGCGCGCCTGATGGGGGAGCGCAAGATGAAGATCGTGGATGTGGCGCGAGAGACCGGGTTAAACCGCAATACGGTGACGCTTCTCTACAAGGAGACGGCGCAGCGCATCGATCTGGAAGCGTTGGAGAAACTGTGTCGGCTGTTCCAGTGCGAGGTGAGCGATCTTCTGGAGTATGTGCCCGAGGAGCCGTGAGAAAGGGGGGGTGGCCACTTCAGGCGTCTTGTGACGCTGTCTGCCCGAAGGTCGTTGTTCGACGGCAATGGCTGGAAGAGATTTCCGATGGGTGGCACGGGAGTGTCACAGTGGTGTCACAGGCGACTTTTCCTGCAGACAACGAAAAGAGGCAGGCCAGTAAGATACTGACCTGCCTCTAAAATATTGGTAGCGGGGACCGGATTTGAACCGATGACCTTCGGGTTATGAGCCCGACGAGCTACCAGACTGCTCCACCCCGCATCAACGTTGAGAGTATTCTACAGGCTATCCGCCTGTGGTCAAGGATTGATTTCAAACGCTCGTCCCGGCGGCACTCCCTGGTCCATACTTCCCCTGCTGTCATCAAGGTGACAGATCAATGAACAAGACTGGTGATGGCCGGCCTGGCGCCACGCCAGAAAAGATGTCATGCATATCAGGGAGGTAGTCAATGACAACACAAGCACCCGTCGCCTGGGTCACCGGTGGTACCGGGGGGATCGGCAGCGCCATCTGTCGCTCGCTGGCCTCGCAGGGCTACACGGTGGTAGCGGGATACCACAACCCGGAAAAGGCCAAGGCCTGGCTGGAGACCCAGAAGTCCGAGGGTTTCGACAACATCGACATCGCCGGGATCGATCTGGTCGACTTTGATGCCTGCGTGAAAGGGGTCAAGGAGATCGAGGAGAAGCACGGTCCCGTGAGTGTGCTGGTCAACTGTGCCGGGATCACCCGGGACGGCACCATGAAGAAGATGACGCCGGACCAGTGGCACGAGGTCATCGACACTAACCTCAACAGCGTCTTCAACACCTGCCGCAGCGTGATCGAGAGCATGCTCGACAAGGGCTACGGCCGGATCATCAACATCTCGTCCATCAACGGCCGCAAGGGCCAGTTCGGCCAGGTCAACTACGCCGCGGCCAAGGCGGGCATGCATGGCCTGACCATGTCGCTGGCCCAGGAGACGGCCACCAAGGGCATCACCGTGAACACGGTGTCACCCGGCTACATCGCCACCGACATGATCATGAACATTCCCGAGAAGGTCCGTGAGGCCATCCGCGAGACCATCCCGGTCAAGCGCTACGGGACGCCCGAGGAGATCGGTCGCCTGGTGACCTTCCTCGCCGACCAGGAGTCGGGCTTCATCACCGGCGCCAACATCGACATCAACGGCGGGCAGTTCATGGGCTGATCGCCCGACCGTCGCACGCCCCCTGTCGCCGGTGACCCCGGCGGCAGCCCCCGACAGCGCGAGGCATCCGCCTCGCGCTGTCGCGTCTGTGGGCGGCGTTCCTGATCAGGGCGGTGGCAGCTCGGCCAGGCTCTCGAGCATGCGGTCGAGTTCGCCCACCTCGCGCTCCCAGAGCCCCTCGGGCATCGGGCCGGTGGCCAGCAGGTCGGCGAGTATCTGGTGGAGCTCCTCGGCGCGGGAGGTCTGCTGGCTCAGGCTGTCGTTGAGGCGCTCGACCTGGATCGCCAGGCGCAGCGGGTCGTCCCGCTGGTTGACGCGACCGCCGGCCAGCAGCGACAGGTGGGCCCGCAGGCGTGCCAGTCGCTCCTCCACCGCATCGTCCGCGCCGGCCTGGCGGGCGGCATTGCGACGTTCGTGGGCGTCCTGCAGTGAGCTCGGCAGGGCCAGGCCATCCGGCAGGGGGACCGCCTCGACGGGGCCACCCGCCAGGCGCCGGGCGTCCGCCTGCAGGTGGGCATTGAGCAGGGGGCGGATGGCCTGCCAGCGCTCGGCTTCCTCGGCCAGCGACAGGCGGGCCAGGCGCTCGCGGCGAGCCCGCACGATGCCGGTCCAGCGGCGGCGCATGCCCTCGCTGCGACGTCCCGAGGGCAGGGGCTCGAGTGCCGTGGCCTCCCGCACCGCCTCGTCCAGCACGCCGGCCTCGCGGCTGTGCGCCGGGTGCCAGCTGTCGAGCCGGTCGATCAGCGCCTGCATGGCATCCAGCTGGGCCCGGTTGCGCTGGGCCTGGTCATCCCTGGCGGCATCGCGGCTGGCGAAGATGTCGTCGCACAGCGAGCGGAACTCCCGCCACAGGGCCTGCTCCTCGCCCTTGGGGGCGCGTCCCAGGTCGCGCCAGCGGCGCTGCAGCGCCTTGGCCTGGTCGGCCCGCCTGGCCGCGGGCATCTCCCGGGCCAGCAGTTCGCGGGTCTGCTCGATCAGGTCACGCTTGGCCTCGGCGATCTCCCGGGCGCGCCGGTCGATCAGGGCCTGGAGGTCATGACGGATGCGCCCGAAGCGTCGTCCGATGGGCTCGGCCTGCTCCCGGGGTACCGGGGCCAAGCGGCGCCACTGCTCCCGCGAGCGGTCGCGGATCTCGCGAAGCGCATCCGGGTCGGCCTCGTGGGCAGGCTGCTCGAGCAGCGTCTCGAGCTGCTCGCACAGTGCCTCGCGGGCAGCCAGGTTGCGCTGGCGCTCCGCCTGCTGGCGCTCCCGCCAGGGGGCCAGGCGCTCGTGGAGGCGGTCGGAGGCGGCCCGGAAGCGGGCGGACTGCTCGCGGTTGGCGGCGGCATCGCCCAGGGCCTTCCACTCCCTGACCAGCTGGCGGTGGCGGCGGTCGAGGGCCTGGTCACTGGCGCCCTCCTCATCGGCCAGCGCCTCGATGGCGAGGCAGAGCTGGTCGCGCTTGGGGCCGGCGACGAAGCCGCGCCAGTCGCGCAGTTCGGCGAGTCGTGCCGCGAGGCGCTTGAGTCGCGCCTGGTGCGGCTCGAGCGGTGCCTGGGGCAGCCGGTCGGCCTGCTGGCGCAGGCGCTGGTACAGCCGGCTGGCGCCCTTGAAGGCGCCGCTCTCGAGCAGGCGCTCGAGCTGGTCGAGCTCCTCGACGAAGCGCGACAGTCGAGCCTCCAGGTCGCCGTCTTCCCGGGCAGGCTCGGCGGCGAGTCGCTGCCGGGCTCGCTGCAGCAGCGGCGCCGGGGCCAGCCCCGGCGGCCAGCCGCAGGCCTCTACCAGGGCCTCGAGACGCTGGTCATCGCCGTCGGCCAGGGCCTGCTCGATCGCCCCGGCACGCTCGTCCAGGCGGACGCGCGCCTGGACGATGCCTTCATAGGCGGCCAGCGCCCGGTCGTAGCGGTCACGCAGTGCCTCGTCGGCCAGGTGCTGGTCGGAGAGGGCCTGCCAGCGGGTGGCCAGCAGGCGCTTCTGGGCGCGCAGGCTGGCGATGTCCTGGTCGGTCAGCCGGTCGCCCTGCTGCAGGCCCTCGAGGCTCTCCTCCAGGGCCTCGACCAGGGCCTCGCGGGTCTGGTCGGCGCTCTCGCGCTGGCGATGGTCGGCATCCCGTGCGTGCTCCTGGGCCTCGTGGTCGCCGATGACCTTGCGGCAGCGCAGGCAGGCATCCTGGTAGCGCCGCTCCTGCCGCGCGTCCGGCAGGTCCTCCAGCTTGGCCCATTCGCGCATCAGGTGGCGGAAGCGACCGGCATAGAGCGGTTCCCAGGGGCTGCCGGCGTGCTGCTCGAGGGTCTCGAGCAGGGCCTCGCGGCGCTCCCGGGCGGCCGCCAGGGAGGCGGCGTCGGCCCGCATCCGGTTGAGGCGTTCACGCGCCTTGCGGGCCACCTGGCGGTCGCGGCGGGCCTCGTGGGCCAGCCGGGAGAGTCCCGCCTCGCTCTCCACCCGGGCGGCGGCGGCATGACGCACGGCGGCAATGCCATTGTCGCAGGCCTGGCGGATCAGGTCCTCTTCCGCCTCGAGGCGGGCCAGGGCGGCGAGGCGCAGCTGCTGGTTGTCGCCCTGCAGGGCGAGCTCGTTGAGCAGGCCAGGGTCCTCGAGCCGCTCCACCAGGGCGATGCGCGCCGGCAGGTCATGCGCACCGCGGCGGCCGGCGAGCAGGGCCACCAGGTGGCGCCGCAGCTCCGGGGAAACGTCACCCTCCTTGCACAGGGCGAGCAGACGCTCGGGGTCCTCCAGGCGGGCCAGGGCCGCCTCGCGCACCGCGGGCTCGGGGTCGAGGGCGAGCCGCTCGAGGGCATGGCGCTGGTCATCGCGGGACGGGTCGAGGCGGGCCACGGCCTGGCGGCGGACCTCGGGGTCCGGGTGTTTCCAGCGCGGGGCGAACAGGCGGCGAAGGAGTCCTGGCATGGGGCATCCTGACAAAGGGAGCGCTCCCCGACGGGGCGCGGGTAAGGTCGTTATTGTTGGCGGCAGCGGTGCGGTGCCTGGGTCGAGAGTATCTAAGCACGTGCCGAGGTGGCAGAAAAGTCCAGCCGGCCGGGAGGTGTGGCCATCCGGAGACACTGACAACGGCCGCCCCTTGACCGTATGATCGGTTGCAGGGGCGCAGCCACTCGCTTAGCTTTGTGGCTGTACCCCGATCATCACCCGACGTGGAGTTCGGCAATGAGTCTCAAAGTGGACAGGGACAGCATGGCATTCACCTTCAAGGGGGGGATGCTGCCGATGACGGTCATGGAGCTGACCAGCGCCGACCCCGAGCGCATCCGCGAGCAGCTCGCGGGCAAGATCAGCCAGTCGCCGGCCTTCTTCCAGCATACCCCGGTCGTTCTCAACGTCGAGAAGCTCGATGAACCCCACCTGGCCCTGGAGCGCATCTGCGCGGTCTGCCGGGCCCACAAGCTGCTGCCGGTGGCGGTGCGCGGCGGCCCGGACCCGGTCAAGCAGTCGGCCTGGGCCCTGGGGCTGGGCTGGTTCCCGCCCCAGGAGGCCTCGCGCCCGCGCCCCCTGGAGAGCGTCGCCGGCGACGTAGAGGCCGACGCCGACCCGGTCGAGCCGGCAGGAGAGGCCATGACCCCCGATGCGCTGGCCGGCACCACGGCGGGCGGTCGCATCTATCGCGGCACGGTGCGCTCCGGGCAGCAGGTCACCGCGCCCGAGGGCGACCTGGTGGTGGTGGGGGCGGTCAATGCCGGCGCCGAGGTGCTCGCCGCCGGCAGCGTGCATGTCTACGGTGCCCTGCGCGGACGTGCCCTGGCCGGGATCCATGGTGATCCCCAGGCCGGCATCTTCTGCCGTGAACTGCACGCCGAGCTGCTCTCGGTGGCCGGCAACTACAAGCGCCTCGAGGACATCGACCCGCGCCTGCTGGGTACCACCGTCCAGGTCCGGCTGAGCGACGACCAGCTCGGCATCACGCCGCTGGCCTGATGCCGGCCAGCGGTGCGGCAGCCGCGCTGGCACCACCATTCCCTTTCATCATCACAAGACAGGATGCGACACTTGGCCAAGATCATCGTTGTGACCTCCGGCAAGGGCGGGGTCGGCAAGACAACCAGCGCAGCCGCCATCGCCACAGGGCTGGCGCTGCGTGGCAAGAAGACCGTGGTCATCGACTTCGACGTGGGGCTGCGCAACCTCGACCTGATCATGGGCTGCGAGCGCCGCGTGGTCTACGACCTGGTCAACGTGATCCAGGGCGAGGCGGGGCTTAACCAGGCGCTGATCCGCGACAAGCGGGTCGACAACCTGCACATCCTGCCGGCCTCCCAGACCCGCGACAAGGATGCCCTGAACCAGGAGGGCGTCGAGAAGGTGCTCGATACCCTGAGCAAGGACTTCGACTTCATCATCTGCGACTCCCCGGCGGGCATCGAGCGCGGCGCCCAGCTGGCCATGTACTTCGCCGACGCGGCGATCGTGGTCACCAATCCCGAGGTCTCCTCGGTGCGCGACTCCGACCGCATCCTCGGCCTGCTGGCCTCCAAGACCCGGCGCGCCGAACGCGGCGAGGACCCGATCCAGGAGCACCTGCTGATCACTCGCTACAACCCGGGCCGGGTCGACACGGGGGACATGCTCAACCTGGAGGATATCCGCGAGATCCTGGCCATCGACCTGCTCGGCCTGATCCCGGAGTCGGAGGCGGTGCTGCGGGCGTCCAACCAGGGGGTGCCGGTCACCCACGATGACAACAGCGATGCCGGCCAGGCCTATGCCGATACCGTGGCGCGCCTGCTGGGCGAGGAGGTGCCCCTGCGCTTCCACGAGTACCAGAAGAAGAGCCTGTTGAGCCGCATGTTTGGAGGAGTCCGCCGGTGAAGTTGCTCGATTTCCTGAAGCGAGAGCGCAAGAAGTCTGCGTCGGTCGCCAAGGAGCGGCTGCAGATCATCGTGGCCCATCAGCGCACCCAGCGGGGGCAGCCGGACTACATGCCGCTGCTGGAGAAGGAGCTGCTGGAGGTGATCCGCCGCTACGTGCAGATCGACGACGATGCGGTGAACATCACCCTCGACAGCGAGGACAACTGCTCGGTGCTGGAGCTCAACGTGACCCTGCCCAAGGCCTGAACGGGCCGTCCCGAGCGGCTCCTGCGCGGACAGCCCTGAGCGGTCCCTGTGTAGCCTGAGCGGTCCCTGCATGGAGAGCCCCGAGCGTTTCCCGGGCGACGGCCCGCCGGCTGAGTCGTCCGCGGGGCTGTGCTAGGCTGGGGCCCGTGAACCCACGCCCTTCGGAGAGCTCCCGCCCATGGCGCAGTCCCCCGCCGCCCCGCAGTCCTTCCTGTGGCACGACTACGAGACCTTCGGTGCCGACCCGCGTCGCGACCGCCCCTCCCAGTTCGCGGCCATTCGCACCGATGCCGACCTCAATGAGATCGGCGAGCCCCTCGAGCTCTTCTGCAAGCCGGCCGATGACTTCCTCCCCCATCCCCAGGCTTGCCTGATCACCGGCATCACGCCCCAGCAGGCTCGCCGCCGCGGCCTGCCCGAGGCCGAGTTCGCCGGCGTGGTCGAGGCGGCCATGAGCGAGTCGGGCACCTGCGCGCTGGGCTACAACAGCCTGCGCTTCGACGACGAGGTGAGCCGCCACCTCTTCTACCGCAACCTGCTCGACCCCTATGCCCGGGAGTGGCAGAACGGCAACTCGCGCTGGGACCTGATCGACGTGGTGCGTGCCTTCCATGCCCTGCGTCCCGAGGGCATCGAGTGGCCGACGCGCGACGATGGCGCGCCGAGCTTCAAGCTGGAACACCTGACGGCCGCCAACGGCATCGCCCATGCGGGGGCCCATGACGCCCTGGCCGACGTCCGCGCCACCATCGCCCTGGCGAGGCTGCTGCGCGAGCGCAACGGCAAGCTCTTCGACTACCTGCTGGGGCTGCGCGGCAAGCGTGCCGTCGCCCGGCAGCTGGACCTGCCCGGGCGCAAGCCGGTGCTGCACATCTCGCGGCGCTACCCGGCGAGCCGTGGCTGCAGCGCCCTGGTGATGCCGCTGGCCGAGCACCCCTCCAACCCCAACGGGGTGATCGTCTTCGACCTCTCCATTGATCCGGCCCCGCTGCTGGAGCTCACCCCCGAGCAGATCCGTGAGCGGGTCTTCGTCAGCAACGACGACCTGGCGGAGGGGGCCGAGCGCATTCCGCTGAAGGTGATCCACCTCAACAAGTGCCCGGTGCTGTTCCCGACCAGCGCCCTCAAGGACGTGGAAGGGCCGCACAAGGGCGAATACGGCGCCATCGTCGAGCGCCTGGGGCTGGACCTGGCCGCCTGCCGCGACCACTGGAAGCAGCTGTCGGCCCGCCCGGAGGTGGCCGCCCGGGTCGCCGAGGTGTTTGCCGCGCCGCCTCCCGAGCCGCCGCATGACCCGGACCTGATGCTCTATGCCGGGGGCTTCTTCTCGCCGGCGGATCGCCAGCAGATGCAGCGGGTGCGCGAGACCGACCCCTGGGACCTGGTGGGAGCACGCTTCGCCTTCCAGGACCCGCGCCTCGAGGAGATGCTGTTCCGCTACCGGGCCCGCAGCTATCCGGAGACCCTGGAGAGCGAGGAGCAGGCGCGCTGGGAGGCCTTCCGCTGGGAGCGCATGAACGACCCTGCCATCGCCGGCCTGACCCTCAAGGAGTTCGCCCGGGAGATCGAGCGGCTCAACAGTGTGCCGCTCTCCGACCGTGACCGGCAGGTCCTCGAGGAACTGGTGATGCACGTGGAGGCGATCATGCCCCCCCAGGCCTTCGACTGACCACGAGCTCCGCGTCGCGATGCCAACGACAGTGCCCGGCCAATGGCCGGGCACTGTCGTGTCGGAGGGTCAGTCGCGGCCTTCGGGCAGCGGCTTCAGGTGGTGGCTCAGGGAGAGGACGTCACTGGGCTCGTCACCCGGGTCGAAACTCACCCGCGCCACGCCGTCCTCGCGCAGTGCCGGCCAGCCCTCGCGCAGCTCCTCGGCCGTCACGGCCAGGGTCCGCTCGGCGAGCCGGCGATGGCGGTCGAAGGCGGTGTCACCGTAGGCGAGCGCGCGCCACAGGCGGTTGGTGCGCCCGGAGAGGCTGGTGTCGCGCTGCATCAGCGCGTCGTGCACGGCCTGGCGGTAGGGTGCCAGGTCCTCGTCCTCGAGCGCCTCGAGCCGCCCGGCGAAGTCGTCCAGGAAGGCGTCGATGCGCTCCTGGATCACCTCGCTTGCGGTGTCGGGCGACTGCACCAGCAGGCTGATGCCCGGCGCGTCCAGCATCGGCGAGTAACCCGCGTTGACCACATAGCCGAGCTGCTCCTCGGTGCGCAGGCGCTGGTAGAAGGGGGTCTCCAGCAGCTGGCCCAGTACCGCCAGGCGTGCCTGGCTGGCCAGCGAACGGTCCGGCCCCTGGAGGTAGCGCAGTACCAGCGACTCTTCCCGGGTGGTGGTCGGCGTCAGCGCGGGCAGGTCGTCCGCCTGCAGGGGGACGAGATCCGGGATCTCGTCTTCCGCAAGGGACGGAGAGAGTGCCTCGGCGACCTGCCGGGCCTCGCGCTCGGCGAGCGTGGCGTCGAGGTTGCCCACGGCCATGGCCTCCAGGCGCAGCTCGGCCAGGAAGCGCTCGCGGAAGTCGCGCAGGTCCGCCACGCCGAGCTCGCGGCTGGCCTCGAGCAGGGCGTCGGTGGGCCACTGGGGGCGTACCAGGGCCTCGGCCAGGGTGCGATGGGCCTGCCGGTAGAGGGCGTCCTGGGGCGCGTTGCGCCATTCGCGCTGCAGGCGGTAGTGCACCCGGTCGAAGCTCGCCGCGTCGATCTCGCCCTCCTGCAGCTGGTCGAGGACCCGGGCGATTAGCCGGTCCTGGCGGTCCCGCCAGCCCGAGAACGACAGGGTGATGCCCCGGGCGTGGGCATAGGCCTCGAAACCATGGCCGGCCAGCCGTGCCGGGTAGAGGGTCTCGTTGAGGCTGTCGCCGAGCCAGCCGGCAAGCAGCCGGGAGAGCGCCGCCTCGCGGGCCTCCTGGCTGGCGGCGGGGTGCTGGAGGCTGAAACGCCACTCCACCTTGGGGGTATCGAAGCGGGCATCCGCCTTGTACCAGAAGCTGAAGCCCGGTTCCTCGATGCGTTTCTCGGGGACCTCGTCGTGGCGGTCGAGGAGTTCGAGGTCCTCGGCGATATAAGGGTTGGGCTCGGGCAGGGCGAGGCCCGCCAGCGGCTCGGCCTCGACTGTCGCCTCGACCTCGCGCCAGGGGGCGTCGAACCAGGGCGAGACCTTCTCGCCCTCGACCTCCGGGCCGCTGTAGAGGCGCAGCATCCTGTCGCCCCGCAGGCCGTCGAGCCAGCGAGCGATCTGGTCGCGATCGAAGCCATCCATGCGGTAGGGCGCGACGTTGACGTCCTCCAGCGGGTAGCGTGACAGGTTCATGGCCAGCCGCATGGCATCGCCCTGGGGCGAGCCATGCTGCTGGAAGCGGAACTGCTGCTCGGCCAGGCGCGCCTGCTCCTCGTAGCGCCATGGCGCCAGGCCGGCCTCGCGGATCCGCTCGATGGTGGCCAGCAGGCTTTCCTGGATGCGGTCGAGCCGCTCGGCGCCAGCCGGCGTCAGGCTGATGTCCACGGCGAACAGCGCATGGCGGCCGTCGCCGCGGGTCACCCCGGCGGAGAGGCCGTCGGCCCAGCCCGCCTCGCGCAGCACCGCGAGCAGGCTGCCCTCGCCCTCGTGGCCGAGCAGGTTGGCAAGGTAGTCGGCCGGCTTGTGGCGATAGGCCTGCTGGGGGTCGGGCACGGGGAACAGGAAGCTGACCCGCTGGCTGTCGCGCACGGACTGCATCTCGGCGGCGCGGGGCAGGGTCTGTTCCGCCACCAGCGGCGCCTCGATGACCGGGCGGGAGAGGCCGCGGTCGGGTACCTCGGCGAAGCGCTCGGTGACCATGGCCTCGAGCTCATCGAGGGACTGGGGGGCGACCACGGCCAGGTGCATGACGTTGGCGCCGTAGTGCGCCTCGTAGAAGTCGATCACCCGCTCGCGCAGGCTCGGCTCGCCCTCGGGTCGGTCGGCGAGGGTCTCGCGACTGCCCACCGAGAAGCCGGTGGTAGGGTGCTCGGGATTGAGCAGCTGGTCGAGCACGTCCTGGGCGCGGCGCCCGTCGTCGCGGATGCGGGCCTGGTACTCGGAGTGCACCACGTTGCGCTCGCTCTCCAGGCGGTCGGCATTGAACAGCGGAGCGACGAAGAAGCGGCTGAAGCGGTCCAGGGCGCCGGCCAGGGCGTCGGGCTCGATGTCGAAGAAGTAGTTGGTGTCATGGGGGGCGGTGAAGGCGTTGTGGCTCCCCCCGTGGCGCGACAGGTAGGCCTGGTAGGCATCCGACTCCGGGTAGGCGTCGGTGCCCAGGAACAGCATGTGCTCGAGGAAGTGGGCCAGGCCGGCCAGGTCCTCCGGGTCCTGGGCGCTGCCCACGTCGACGTTCAGCGAGGCGGCGGCCTGGTCGGCCTCGGGGTCGCTGACCAGCAGCACGCTCAGGCCGTTGTCGAGGGTCAGGGCACGGTAGTCGCGGTCATCGTTGGGGCTGACCCGCGGCGAGACGACCTCGTCGATGGCCGCCTCCGGCTCGGGTACCTCGGCCCGGGCGTTAAGGCCCGTGATCAGGGCCGCGGCCACGGCGAGCCAGGCGAGCAGGCGGGCCGTCTGGCGCAAGGGGGCAGGCAAGGACTGTGTCATCATCGCTCCTGTGGCATGGGCTGGCGCAGCATGGGCCCGGTGGGGTGGGCGCAGGCCGGATCCTGGTTGGCGGGATCATTCACTCGTCTTGATACCGGAAAGGCGCCCAACAGTTCCCCGGGAGCGGGCGCGAGCAGCGACTGCGCCTCGGCCAACGGGGTCTTGGGGTCGAGCCAGCGCCTCGCGTCCTCGGGGGCGATCACGGCTGGCAGACGGTCGGTGAGCGGGGCGAGCAGTGCTCCGGTGGGCACCGTGATCAGCGCCATGGAGTCATTGTACTCGCTCAGGGTGGTATGGAAGCGGCACCAGAGCCCCGCCAGCAGCAGCGGGCCCCGGTCGGCGCGGGTCACCAGGAAGGGCTGCTTGAAGCGTGGCTGCGGCTTCCACACGTAGATGCCGCTGGCCGGCACCAGGCAGCGGCGCGCCTCGAAGGCCTCGCGGAACATGGGGCGGGTCGTCAGCGCCTCGGCTCGGGCGCAGTGGGGCGCATGGTCGAGCACCTTCAGCCAGGGGGGCGTGAGCCCCCAGAAGGCGTTCACCAGGCGCAGGCGGCCCCCTTCCAGGCGCACGATCGACAGGGGGCGACGCGGGGCCAGGTTGGCGCCGGTGATCGGGGTGGTCTCGGCGACCAGGTCGGGCAGCAGGCGCTCGAGCTCGAGGGGGGCGATATGCAGTCGGCCGGCCATGGGGTCTCCGCAGTGGTGGGGCGACAGGGTAACCAAGTCGACCTGATGAGAAAAGCGGCGAACGAGCGGCGTTCCTGTCGCCGGCTTGCATCGTCATTCGTGTGGGATATCCTGTCGAAAACAGTGTTCGATGAGGGTATCCTTGTCGCCCGACCCGCGATGCCCGCCACTATCCCTGCGAGGAAACCGATGGCCCGTCCCAGACAGCATGCCCCCGAGGCACTCCATGCCCAGGTCATGGCCGCGTGCGATGCCTGGCTGCAGGAGCACCCGGCCCATACGCTGTCACTGCGTGCCCTCGCACGGGAGGTGGGCTGTGCGCCGAGCACCCTGCTCAAGCTCTACGGCAGCTTCGGCAACCTGCTGCAGCACGTCAACATCGAGACCCTGGCGCGCCTGCGCGGGGTGATCGAGCCGCTGCTCGCCGACATTGCGCCCGAGGAGCGGCTCAAGGCGCTGGCCAGGGCCTACTGGCAGTTCGCCCGCGAGGATGCCTATCGCTGGCAGCTGCTGTTCGACTATCCCCTGGCCCAGGAGGGCGAGCTGGACCAGCGCCAGAACGAGATGATCGAGGGCCTCTTCCTGCGCGTGGAGGCGACCCTCAAGGAGTACCAGCCGGCGCTGGACGACCTGGAGGCACGGCGGCTGAGCCGCACCCTCTGGGGCAGCGTCCACGGCCTGGTCCAGTTGGGGCTCAACGAGCGCCTGGGGTACTGGCAGGGCGAGCCGCTGGAGGTGGGCGAGCTGCTCGACCAGTTGCTCGCGACCATCCTGGCGGGCCTCAGGCACGCGCCCGGCGTGACGTGATGACCCCCTGGCTGTGGGGGGTGACCGGCCTGGCGGTGGTAGCGGGAAGCTGGCGACTGGCCAGCGCGCCCAGGCCCGTCCTGCGCTGGCTGGTCTTCCTGCTGGTCCACCTCGTCTATCGGCTGCGCTTCCGTGGCCTCGACCACATCCCCCTGCGTGGCCCGGCCATCGTCGTCTGCAACCATGTCAGCTTCATGGATGCCCTGGTGGTTGGCGGGGCGAGCCCCCGGCCGCTGCGCTTTTTGATGGACAAGCCGATCTACGAGTCGCCATGGCTCAACTGGCTGTTTCGCCTGGTGGGGGCCATCCCCGTGGATGCCGACCGTCGCGACCCGGGTAGCGTGCGCCATGCGCTGGTCGAGGTCAGTCGCGCGCTGCGCCAGGGCGAGGTGGTGATGGTGTTTCCCGAGGGGCGCCTGACCCCGGACGGCGAGGTGCACCCCTTCCGCCGTGGCCTCGAGCTGATCCTGGCCCGGGATGCGGTGCCGGTGGTGCCCGCTGGCCTGGCCGGCCTCTGGGGCTCCTGGACCTCGCACCATGGCGGCAAGGCGCTGACCAAGCGGCCTCGCCGGTTCCGGGCGCGGGTGGCGCTCTTCTTCGGTGAGCCCCTGCCGGCCGGCGAGGCGAGCCGGCGCAATGTCGAGGCCCGGGTACGTGCGCTCAAGGCCGAGGCCGAGGGCTGGGCCGACAGTGCGCGAAAGTAGGCATCAGCCGCGTCGGGCGGGGCGCCGAGTCGGCTGCCAGCAGCGTGCCGCGGTGATCAGGTTGTCGCGGACCTCGAGGATCTCCATGCGCACGTTGCCGATCTGCAGGCAGGCCGGCCCGTCGGGGAAGGACTCCAGGTGCTCGAGGATCACCCCGTTGAGGGTCTTGGGGCCGTCCGTGGGCAGCTGCCAGCCCAGCGCCTTGTTGATGTCGCGGATGTTGGCGGTGCCGTCGATCACGTGGCTACCGTCGTCCTGCAGGTGGATCTCCTGGTCCAGGCCTGCCACGTCGGTGGTGAACTCGCCGACGATCTCCTCGAGGATGTCCTCCAGGGTCACCAGTCCCTCCACGTCGCCGTACTCGTCCACCACGATGCCGATGCGCCGCTTCTGCTTCTGGAAGTTGAGCAGCTGGGTGTGCAGCGGGGTGGACTCGGGGATGAAGTAGGGCTCGCGGGCCTCCTGGACGATGGCGGCCTTGGTCACCTCGCCGCGGGACAGGAAGCGCGCCGCGTTGCGCAGGTGGAGCATGCCGATGATGTTGTTGATGTCGCCCTTGTAGACCGGTACCCGGGTGTGCTGGCTGGTGCGGATGCGCGCCAGGATTTCCTCCAGGTCGTCGTCCAGGTCGAGGCCCATCACCTCGTGGCGCGGCACCATGATGTCGTTCACGGTGACGTTCTCGAGGTCGAGGATCGACAGCAGCATCGCCTGGTGGCGACGCGGGATCAGGGTGCCGGCCTCGTGCACCACGGTGCGCAGCTCGTCGCGGGTCAGGTTGTCGGTTTCACCGTCGATGTTCTTTACCCCGAGCAGGCGCAGCAGGCCGTTGGAGATGGCGTTGACCAGCCATACCAGGGGGTAGAGCAGCTTGAGCAGCGGCTCGAGCACCAGCGAGGCAGGATAGGCGATGCGCTCGGGCTTGACCGCGGCATAGGTCTTGGGCGTGACCTCGGCGAAGATCAGGATCACGATGGTCAGCACCAGGGGGGCGATGGCCGGGCCCGTGACCTCGCCGAAGAAGTGGATGGCCAGCACCGTGGCGATGGCGGCCGCCAGGTTGTTGACCAGGTTGTTGCCGATCAGGATCACGCCGATCAGCCGGTCCGGCCTGGCGAGCAGGCGCATCACCCGCTGGGCGCGCGACTCGCCGCTGTTCGCCTGATGGCTCAGGCGATAGCGGTTGATCGACATCATCCCGGTCTCGGAACTGGAGAAGAAGGCGGAAAGACAGACGAGCAGGAACAGCAGGCCGAACAGCAGTCCCAGCGGGAAGTCGTCACTCAAGTCGAAGGGTCCTCAGCGGCGTATCAGGCTCGAGTTGTAGGGGGTCGGTCATCCGCTGTCAAGGCGCGTGCCGGCGTCAGTTTCGGTCGAGCAGGATCTCCAGCACGAACTTGCTGCCGAAGTAGGCCAGCAGCAGCACCAGGCACCCTCCCAGGGTCCAGCGGACCGCCCGCATGCCTCGCCAGCCGAGCCGGTGGTGGCTGAACAGCAGGGTGGCGAAGATCACCCAGGCCGCCAGCGAGAGGATCGACTTGTGGGCCAGGTGCTGGGCGAACATGTTGTCGATGAACAAAAAGCCGCTGACGATCGACAGGGTCAGCAGGATCATGCCGGCCCAGATCAGCTCGAAGAGGATCCGTTCCATGGTGGTCAGCGGCGGCAGCGACTGGACCACGCCGCGGATGTGGTGATGGCGCAGCGCCTGGTTCTGGACGCCGAGCAGCACCGCCTGGATGGCGGCGATGGCCAGCAGCGCGAAGGCCAGCGCGCTGCTCAGGGCGTGCAGGGCGATCCCCGGGGTCATGCCGGTCCCGCGCTCGGGGCTCGGCAGGCCGACCGCCAGCAGCAGGGTCAGGCCGGCCAGCGGCAGCAGCCCGGTGGCGACGTTGAGGACCGGCTTGACGAGGCTGACCACCAGCAGCACCAGCACGGCCAGGCCGCTGGCCAGCACCGCGCTGGTAGAGAGCCCGGGCAGCAGGGAGTCGCCCCGGGCCAGCAGGGTGGCGGCCAGGGGCAGGTGGCAGAGCAGGCCGAGCAGGCTCAGCACGCGCACCAGCATGGCGCGGGGGGGCACCCGCCGGGCCAGGGTCAGCCCCTGCCAGGAGGCGGCCCCGAGGTAGAAGATGAAGGCCATGACGGCAAGTGATAGCGGCTGCATCGATCGCTGTCCGTGCGCCTTCGCCAGCGCCTGGTGGGATGGAATGGAGCCGCCACTATACCGAATCCGCCCGGCCGCGCCCAGCGCGGCGGCGTTCCTCGCCGAGGCGGGAATCCCCGCCATGCATGGAGACTCGCGGCCACAGGGCGTATAATTTTCGACCATTGCAGGGAGCCCCCGGTCGGTGCCGGGTCGGCTCTCCGGCCATCGTCAGTGGAGAGGCCCATGTTCCAGAATCTCAGCGAGCGTCTGTCGCAGACGCTCAAGTCGATCAAGGGTCAGGCGCGCCTGACCGAGGACAACGTCAAGGACACCCTGCGCGAGGTGCGCCGGGCGCTGCTCGAGGCCGACGTGGCCCTGCCGGTGGTCAAGGCGTTCATCGACCGCGTGCGCGAGCGTGCGGTGGGGCAGGAGGTCTCCCAGAGCCTCTCCCCGGGGCAGCAGTTCGTCAAGATCGTCCAGCAGGAGCTCGAGGCGATCATGGGCGAGGCCAACGAGGGGCTGACCCTCAAGGGTACCCCGGCCGTGGTACTGATGGCCGGCCTGCAGGGCGCGGGCAAGACCACCTCGGTGGCCAAGCTGGCGCGCTACCTGCGCGAGCGCGAGAAGAAGAAGGTGCTGGTGGTCTCTGCCGACGTCTATCGTCCGGCAGCCATCGACCAGCTCGAGACCCTGGCGAAGGAGGTCGAGGTCGACTTCTTCCCGTCCCGCTCCGACCAGAAGCCCGTCGACATCGCCGAGGCGGCGATCAAGCACGCCCGGATCCAGTTCCATGACGTGGTGATCGTCGATACCGCCGGCCGCCTGGCCATCGACGAGGCGATGATGGCCGAGATCCAGGCGCTGCATAAGGCCGTGGTGCCCGACGAGACGCTGTTCGTCGTCGATGCCATGACCGGCCAGGACGCCGCCAACACCGCCAAGGCCTTCCACGAGGCGCTGCCGCTGACCGGGGTGATCCTCACCAAGGCCGATGGCGACGCCCGCGGCGGTGCGGCCCTCTCGGTGCGCCATATCACCGGCAAGCCGATCAAGTTCATGGGGGTGGGCGAGAAGGTCGATGCCCTCGAGCCCTTCCATCCGGACCGCGTGGCCTCGCGCATCCTCGGCATGGGCGACGTGCTGTCGCTGATCGAGGAGGCCGAGCGCACCGTCGACAAGAAGAAGGCCGAGCAGCTGGCCAGGAAGGTCAAGAAGGGCCAGGGCTTCGACCTCGAGGACTTCCGCGACCAGCTCCAGCAGCTCAAGAAGATGGGCGGCATGGGCGGCCTGATGGGCAAGCTGCCGGGCATGGGCCAGATGGCCGAGATGGCGCAGGGCCCCGGCCCCGAGAAGGAGCTGGGCAAGCTGGAGGCGCTGATCAACTCCATGACGCCCCAGGAGCGGCGCAAGCCCGAGATCATCAACGGCTCCCGCAAGCGGCGCATCGCCGCCGGTGCCGGCCTGCAGGTGCCCGACCTCAATCGCCTGCTCAAGCAGCACAAGCAGATGCAGAAGATGATGAAGAAGGCGGGCAAGAAGGGCGGCATGCAGAAGATGATGCGCGGCATGTCCGGCATGATGGGTGGCGGTGGCCCGGGCGGTCCCGGTGGCATGGGGGGCATGGGCGGTCCCGGCGGCATGCCGTGGCGCTGAGCCGGGCCGCGGCGGGGCGCTCCCCGCAAAAAGGTTTCCAAGTCGGGCGGTTTTCCGTAGAATGTTGCGTCTTCACTGGCAGGACCGCGATCGACGCGGCCATCGTCGTGACCGAATGACCCGAAGCCGGGCCGTCGGCCCGCTTCCCGTAGCAGATCGTCGAGGGCCAGCAGGGTATCGGCACCTCGGCCGAAACATCCGCAACTTCAACCGAAGGATAATCAACGCATGGTTACCATTCGTCTGGCACGTGGTGGCGCCAAGAAGCGTCCCTTCTACCACCTCACCGTGACCGATTCCCGCAAGTCCCGTGACGGCCGCTTCATCGAGCGCCTGGGCTTCTTCAACCCGGTGGCTCGTGGCCAGGAAGAGCGCCTGCGCGTCGACCTGGAGCGCATCAGCCACTGGCAGAGCCAGGGTGCCCAGCTCTCCGACCGCGTCGCCGAGCTGGTCAAGGAAGCCCGCAAGCAGGCCTGAAGGGCCTGACTTGCCGGCAGCAACCGTCCAGGGGCCGTCGATGAGCGAACACGCGCAAGCGCAGCCCGCCGACGATCATGTGGTACTGGGCACGCTGACCAGCCCCTACGGCATCAAGGGCTGGCTGAGGGTGTACTCGTACACCAGCCCCATGGAGGGCATCCTCGACTACGCGTCCTGGGTGCTGCGCCAGGGGACGACGCTGACCCGGGTGAGCGTCCTCCAGGGACGTCGCCAGGGCAAGGGCCTGGTGGCCCGGCTCGAGGGGGTCGACAGCCGCGAGGCGGCCGAGGCCCTGGCCGGTGCCGAGATCCTGCTGCCCAAGGCGGAACTGCCCGCGCTCGATGCCGATGACTACTACTGGTATCAGCTGGAAGGCCTCCGGGTGGTGACCCGCGAGGGGCTGGCGCTGGGGCAGGTCGCCTATCTGTTCGAGACCGGCGCCAACGACGTCATGGTGGTCAAGGGAGAGGTCGACGAGGGCATCGAGGCCCGCGAGCGGCTGCTGCCCTACCTGCCCGGCGACGTGGTGCTGGACGTGGACCTCGAGGCCGGCGTGATGACCGTCGACTGGGATCCGGAATTTTGACGGAAGCGGGTTCGATGGCCTCCGGCCCTGCGGCACCCGAGCAGGTAGCCAGCATGTGGATCGGGGTGGTCTCGCTGTTTCCCGAGATGTTCGAGGCGATCACTCGCCACGGCGTCACGGGCAGGGCGGTGGAGAAGGGGCGCATCGCGCTCGAGTTCTGGAACCCCCGGGACTACGCCACCGATCGGCATCGCACCGTGGACGACCGCCCCTATGGCGGTGGCCCGGGGATGCTGATGAAGGTCGACACCCTGCGCGCGGCCATCCACGCTGCCCGCGAGCGGGCCGAGGCGGCCACCGGGACACGGGCGAAGGTCATCTACCTGTCTCCCCAGGGACGTCGCCTGGACCAGCGGGGCGTGCAGGAGCTGGCGTCCGGTTCCCCCCTGGTGGTGGTGGCGGGGCGCTATGAAGGCATCGATGAGCGGGTGGTGGAAGCCGACATCGATGAGGAGTGGTCGATCGGTGACTATGTGCTCAGCGGCGGCGAGCTGCCGGCCATGGTGCTGATCGATGCTGCGGCAAGGCTGGTGCCCGGGGTGCTGGGCCATCAGGATTCCGCGGTCGAGGACTCCTTCAACGACGGACTGCTGGACTGTCCGCACTACACGCGCCCGGAGCAGGTCGACGGGCGTCGGGTGCCGGAGGTCCTGCTCAGCGGCCACCATGGCGCCATCCGGCGCTGGCGGCTCAAGCAGTCCCTGGGGCGGACCTGGCTCAGGCGTCCCGACCTGCTGGAAGGCAGGACGTTGAGTGGCGAGCAGCGCGAGCTGCTCGAGGAGTTCATCGAGGACTACGCGCTGTCCACGAGGTAGGACAGGGCGGAGGTGCAGGACGCCATGCCCCGCAACGGGCCCGGTGGACCTGTGTCACCAACGGCATTCCCGCGCTCTCGAGCTCGACTCGGGCGCCGGGATCACGGTTCGCCGGCAACCCAAACTGACCGGCGGATCAGGTTATCAAGGAGTCAATGTCATGAGCAGCAAGAACAAGGTGATCCAGGCGCTCGAGAGCGAGCAGATGAGCAAGGAAGTCCCGGCCTTCGCCCCCGGCGACACCGTGGTCGTCCAGGTCAAGGTCAAGGAAGGCACCCGCGAGCGTCTCCAGGCCTTCGAAGGCGTGGTCATCGGCAAGCGCAACCGCGGCCTGAACTCGGCCTTCACCGTGCGCAAGATCTCCCACGGTGTCGGCGTCGAGCGGACCTTCCAGACCTACAGCCCGCTGGTCGACTCCATCGAGGTCAAGCGTCGCGGTGACGTGCGCCAGGCCAAGCTGTACTACCTCCGCGAGCGCAGCGGCCGGTCTGCCCGCATCAAGGAAAAGCTGGCCTGAGGCGAACGCCTCTGCCGGCCCGTGGTGCCGGGGCCCCAGGCCCCCGCACCCTCTGCGAAACCCCGTCACCGCTGCCGCGGGGCGGGGTTTCGTGCTGCTGGGGCATCTCCGGGAGCCGTATGGAAACCACCATGGATGCGGATACGCTGGTCGACGCCTTCCTCGACGGCCTGTGGCTGGAGCGGGGCGCGAGCGACAATACGCTGGCGGCCTATCGCCACGACCTGAGCGCCTGGCAGGCGCGCCTCGGGGGCGTCGGCCAGCGGCTGCTGGCCCCGGCCGGCGGGGAGCTGCCGGCCTGGCTCGACGAGCGTCGCGAGGCCGGTTACAGCCTGCGCAGCAACGCCCGGCTGCTCTCCAGCCTGCGCGGGTTCTACCGCTGGGCGCTGGCCGAGGGGCTCGTCGACCACGATCCGCTGGCAGAGGTTCGACTGCCCCGGGTGCGCCCCTCGCTCCCCGACACCCTGGAGGAGGCCGAGGTGGAGCGCCTGCTTGAGGCCCCGGACCTCGCCACCGACCTGGGGCTGCGTGACCGGGCAATGCTCGAGGTGCTCTACGGGGCCGGGCTGCGTGTCAGCGAGCTGGTCGGGCTGACCACCGATGCGGTCAACCTGCGCCAGGGGGTGGTCCGGGTGCGGGGCAAGGGTGACAAGGACCGCCTGGTGCCACTGGGCGAGGAGGCCGTGGCGTGGCTGTCGCGCTACCTGCGTGGGGCCCGCGGCGCGCTGATGGTCGACATCACCCGGCCGGCGCTGTTTCCCGGGCGCGGCGACCGCTGCCTGACGCGTCAGGCCTTCTGGCACCGCATCAAGGCCCATGCGCGTACCGCCGGCATCGACCGGCCGCTGTCGCCGCATACCCTGCGCCACGCCTTCGCCACCCATCTGTTGAATCATGGGGCCAACCTGCGTGTCGTACAACTGCTGCTCGGTCACAGCGACCTTTCGACCACGCAGATCTATACCCATGTGGCGCAGGTGCGACTGGAAGCCCTGCATGCCGACCATCATCCTCGAGGCTGACTCATGAGACGATCGACCCTTACCCTCGGCGGCGGACTGCTCGCCGCCTCCCTGGCCCTGCTGCCCGTCGCCCAGGCCGACCCGGCCGAACAGCTGGCCGAGACCCTGACGGTCAACGGCCAGTCCATGCCAGTGGAGCGCGTGCGCGAGACACCGCTGGAGGGCTTCTTCGAGGTCCGGCTGGAGAGTGGCGAGACCTTCTACAGCAACGCCGAGGGCAGCCACTTCCTGGTCGGCGACCTCTACGAGAACGGCGAAAACGGCCTGGTCAACCTTACCGAGCAGGGGCGCAACGCCGAGCGTAGCGGGCGCCTCGCCGCGGTGCCGGAGAGCGAGCGGGTGGTCTTCCGTGGCCCCGGCGACCCTCGTGCCACGCTCATGGTCTTCACCGATACCACCTGCCCCTACTGCCGGAAGCTCCATGAGGAGGTGCCGCGCCTCAACGAGCTGGGCATCGAGGTGCACTACCTGGCCTTCCCGCGCAGCGGCCTGGGCTCGCCGGGGGGCAGGGAGCTGCAGCAGGTGTGGTGCGCCGACAACCCGGCCGAGGCGATGTCCGCGGCCAAGCGCGAGGAAGCGCTGTCGGGTGCCGCCGACTGCGACAATCCGGTCGAGGAACAGTATCATCTGGGCATGGAGCTCGGCGTCCAGGGCACGCCGGCGATCGTGCTGCCCGACGGCCGCCTGGTACCCGGCTACGTGCCGGCGGAGCGCCTGGCCGCCATGCTCGGCCTGAACGAGTGATGACCGACGTCGACGAACGTCGGCACGGCGGGCCCGGACGGGCCCGATCCACGCTGAGACACACGCCAGAACGAGGGGAATGACATTGAAACCGGTGAGAGTGGGAATCTGTGGCCTGGGGACCGTCGGTGGCGGAACCTTCAACGTGCTGACGCGCAATGCCGACGACATCGCCCGGCGGGCGGGGCGTCCGATCGTCATCGAGCAGGTCGCCTTCCGCAGCCTCAATCCCGACTGTGACACCACCGGCATCCGGACCACCTCCGACGTCTTCGAGGTGGCCACCAACCCCGACATCGACGTGCTGGTCGAGCTGATCGGCGGCTACGACGTGGCCCGCGAGCTGGTGCTCACCGCCATCGAGCACGGCAAGCACGTGGTCACCGCCAACAAGGCGCTGATCGCCGTGCACGGCAACGAGATCTTCCGGGCCGCCCACGAGAAGGGCGTGATCGTGGCCTTCGAGGCCGCGGTGGCCGGCGGCATCCCGGTGATCAAGTCGCTGCGCGAGGGCCTGGGGGCCAACCGCATCGAGTGGGTGGCCGGCATCATCAACGGCACCGGCAACTACATCCTGACCCACATGCGCGACGAGGGGCGGGCCTTCGAGGACGTGCTCGCCGAGGCCCAGGCGCTGGGCTATGCCGAGTCCGATCCGACCTTCGACGTCGAGGGCATCGATGCCGCCCACAAGCTGACCATCCTCGCCTCCATCGCCTACGGCGTGCCGCTTCAGTTCGACAAGGCCTACACCGAGGGTATCTCGCGCATCACCGCCGACGACGTGGAGCAGGCCGACAACCTGGGCTACATCATCAAGCACCTGGGCATCTCCAAGCGCACCGAGGCGGGCCTCGAGCTGCGCGTGCACCCGACCCTGATTCCCAAGGAGCGCCTGCTGGCAAGCGTCCATGGCGTCAAGAACGCCATCGCCATCATGGGCGATGCCGTGGGGCCGACCCTCTACTACGGGGCCGGTGCCGGCGCCGAGCCCACCGCCTCCGCGGTGGTCGCCGACCTGCTGGACGTGGCCCGCGATATCGCCACCGACCACCACTACCGGGTGCCCTACCTGGCCTTCAGCGGCATCGGCGAGCCGGAGTGTGACCTGCCGATCATGCCCATGGAGGACATCATCACCGCCTACTACCTGAGGCTGCTGGCGGTGGACCGCCCCGGCGTACTGGCACGGGTGGCGACGATCCTCTCCGAGCAGGGGATCTCGATCGAGGCGCTGATCCAGAAGGAGGCCACCGAGGGCGAGCTGGTGCCGATCATCCTGCTGACCCATCGCACCCGCGAGAAGCAGATGAACGAGGCGATCCGCCTGATCGAGTCGCTGGCCGACATCGCCGGCCCGGTGACGCGGATTCGCGTCGAGTCGCTGGACGAGCAGGAATGAGCCGGGCTACGCCCTGAGCGGTAAGCCGAAAGCTGGAAGAAAAAGTCGACGGATGTCGACCAGCTGCAAGCTGGCTGTCGCGGTCTTCAGCGAGGAGCGCCGGGAACAAGTTGAAGAGGAGGTCCTATGCCAGGGATGGCATCGGTAGCGCCCAGGGATGGGTTCACAGCGCCTCCTCGAAGACTTGTTGCCGGATCAGCTCCGAGCGAGCAAAGGAACAGAATGATGCGCTATATCAGTACTCGCGGGCAGGCGCCCGCGCTCTCCTTCGAGGAGGTCGTGCTCACCGGCATGGCCAGCGACGGCGGCCTCTATGTGCCGGAGGAGATCCCGACGCTTTCCCATGATGACCTGGCGGCCATGGCCGGGCTCTCCTATGCCGAGATCGCCTTCCGGGTCATGAAGCCCTACGTCAACGGCGAGATCGACGACGCGACCTTCCGGGGCATCGTCGAGGAGGCCTATGCCACCTTCAGCCACGACGCCGTGGTGCCGCTCAACCAGCTCGATGCCAACCACTTCCTGCTCGAGCTGTTCCACGGTCCGACGCTGGCCTTCAAGGACGTGGCGCTGCAGCTGCTTGGCCGCATCCTCGACCACTTCCTGCAGAAGCGCGGCGAGCGGGCGGTGATCATGGGGGCGACCTCCGGCGATACCGGCTCGGCGGCCATCGAGGGCTGCCGCCACTGCGACAACCTGGACATCTTCATCCTCCATCCCCACCAGCGGGTCTCGGAGGTGCAGCGCCGCCAGATGACCACGGTGCTGGCCGACAACGTCTTCAATGTCGCCATCGAGGGCAACTTCGATGACGCCCAGGCCATGGTCAAGGCGAGCTTCGCCGATCAGGGCTTCCTCGACGGCACCCGGCTGGTGGCGGTGAACTCCATCAACTGGGCGCGCATCATGGCCCAGATCGTCTACTATGTCGCCTCGGCCGTGGCGCTGGGGGCCCCCCACCGGGCGGTGAGCTTCTGCGTGCCCTCGGCCAACTTCGGCAATGTCTTCGCCGGCTACATGGCCAAGCGCATGGGGCTGCCGGTGAAGCAGTTCATCATCGCCACCAACGCCAACGACATCCTGCACCGCACCCTGGCCGACAACGACTTCTCCAAGCAGGAACTGGTCGCCACCCTGGCGCCCTCCATGGACATCGTGGTCTCCTCCAACTTCGAGCGGCTGCTGTTCGAGGCCTACGAGCGCGACGGGGCGGCGGTGAAGGCCCTGCTCGAGCGCTTCCAGAGCGAGCCCTCGGCGCTGGCCGAGGCGCCGCTGGCCAGGCTGCGCGAGTCCTTCGCCAGCCACAGCGTGAGTGATGCCACCATCCTGGAGGTGATCCGCGAGGCGCATCACCGCACCCAGGAGATCCTCGACCCGCACACCGCCACCGGCTACCGTGCCGCCGAGCAGGCGCGTGCCGATGCCGCGACCCCGGTGATCACCCTGGCCACGGCCCACCCGGCCAAGTTCGCCGAGGCGGTGGTCAAGGCCGGTTTCCCGGGCGTGCCGCTGCCGCCGCACATGGACGACCTGCTGGAGCGCGAGGAGCGCTACACCGTGCTGCCCGCGGAGCTTGCCGCCGTGCAGCAGTTCGTGGCCGAGAACCGGCGCTGAAGTGCATGCCGCAGCGCCATCACTAGCGAGGGGCGCCGGGGGCAGGCCGAAGAGGAGGTCCTACGCCAGGGATGGCGTCGGTAGCGCCCAGGGAGGGGTTCACAGCGCCTCCTCGCAGGCCTGTCGCCGGATCAGCCCCGAGCGGGTATCTGTCTCCCATCTCTCTTCTTCGTGTCTCTTACTTGCAGGAGCATGGCTTGGACGCCGTCACCGATCCCTTCGATCTGCAGGCGCGCTTGCGCCCCCGCATCCAGCCCAGGCCCCGCGATGAGGCGCTCTATGCCCGTGCCCGCGAAGAGGGCCTGACCGAGCTTCAGGCCCGGGTGCTGGCGGGGCGGCTTGCCGGTTACCAGGGTGAACTGGCGCCGCTGGTCTCGCCCAGCCTGCGCCACCTGGCCCATCCCGAGAAGCTCGCCGACGCACGGCGTGCGGCCGAGCGCATCGCCCAGGCGGTGGTGGATGGCGAGCATATCGGCATCCTCACCGACTACGACGTGGACGGCATCACCTCCCACGTGGTGATCCGGCGGACCCTGGTCGAGCTCTTCGGGGTGCCCGAGGCCCGCCTGCACAGCCTGATCGGCCACCGCATCCATGACGGCTACGGCATCAGCCTGCCGCTGGTGGAGCGCACCCTGGCGCTCTCGCCGCGGCCGAGCCTGGTGATCACCGCCGACTGCGGCAGCTCCGACGAGCCGCGCATCGCCCGACTCCGGGACGCCGGCATCGAGGTGGTGGTCAGCGACCACCACGCCCTGCCGGTGGAGGGACCGCCGGCCTCGGCCTACGCCGTGGTCAATCCCACCCGTGACGACTGCGCCTATCCCGACCCGACCATCGCCGGCTGCATGGTGGCCTGGCTTACGATGTCGCTGGCTCGGCAGGTACTGATCGAGTGGGGCGTACTGCCCGAGGCCACGCCCAAGCTTTCGCCGTGGCTCTCCTACGTGGCGCTGGGCACGGTGGCCGACTGCGTCTCCCTGGGCGGCAGCGCCGCCAACCGCGCCGTGGTGACCCACGGCCTGGCGCTGATCAACCGCATGGAGGCCGCCTGCTGGCGCGCCATGGCGGCGCGCCTGGGGGCCGACAGCGTGCCCTTCGATGCCGAGACCCTGGCCTTCCAGATGGGGCCACGGATCAATGCCCGTTCGCGGCTCGACGATCCCTATGCGGCGCTGCACTTCATGCTCGCGGCGGATGACGCCACGGCGGCGCGGCACCTGGCGACGCTGGATCAAGATAACCAGTCGCGCAAGGCGATCGAGGCCGAGATGGCCGAGGAGGCCAAGGCCCTGGCACTGCCGGCCCTGACGACCGACGAGCCCGCCATCGTCGTCTTCCTGGCGTCGGGGCATCCCGGCGTGCAGGGCATCGTTGCCTCGCGGCTGGTGCAGGCCTTCGGCCGACCGTCGCTGGTGCTGACGCCGGCGGCGGCCCCCGGCATGCTCACCGGCTCCGGGCGCTCCATCGAGGGGCTGCACCTGCGTGACGCCCTGCAGCGGACCTTCGAACTGGCGCCCGAGGCGCTGCCGCGCTTCGGTGGCCACCGCGGCGCCGCCGGGGTCGGCGTGCCCGTCGAGCGGCTGGATGCCTTCAAGACCGCGTTCCTCCAGGCGGTGGGCGAGCAGCTGGGCGATACCGAGCTCTGCCCACGAATCTTCACCGACGGCGAGCTGGCGCCCCATCAGCTCGGCCTCGCCACCCTGGACGAGCTCGAGCGGCTGGGGCCCTATGGCCGGGAGTTCGATGCCCCGCTGTTCCAGGGCGAGTTCCTGGTCGAGGCGCTGCGCACGGTGGGCGCCGATGGCAGCCACCTGATGCTCGAGCTCTCCGCCGGGGCCTCGAGCCTGAAGGCGATCTGGTTCCGCGCCCTGACCCCCGGTGAGGTGCCGGCCTTCGGCGTCGGCGACCGCCTGCGCTGTGCCTTCAAGCTCAATCGCAACCGCTGGCGGGGGTGCGAGAGTTTGCAGCTGATGATCGAGCACGCCGAGCCACTATAAGGAAAGAGAGATGGATCCCCAGGAACTGCCCACCGACCCCCATCGCGTCCATGAGGACGTGATGGCGATGCTGGTCGGCACGCTCTTCGTCGCCCTCGGCGTCAGCTTCTATACCCAGGCAATGCTGCTCACCGGCAGTACCGCGGGCCTGGCCTTCCTGCTGCAGTACGCCACCGGCTGGCGCTTCGGCATCGGGTTCTTCCTGGTCAACCTGCCGTTTTACTGGCTGGCCGTACGTCGCATGGGCTGGTCGTTCACGCTGCGCACCTTCGTGGCCATCGGCCTGGTCTCGGTGTTCTCGGAACTGACCGCCGGCTGGATCCGCATCGAGTGGCTTCAGCCGCTCTACGCGGCCCTGATGGGCGGCAGCCTGATCGGCATCGGCATGCTGGTGCTGTTTCGTCACCGCACAAGCCTCGGCGGCATCAACATCCTCGCGCTCTTCCTGCAGGACCGCTACGGCTGGCGGGCGGGGTACGTCCAGATGGGCATCGATGCGCTGATCATGCTGGTCGCCCTGCTGGTGCTGCCGATTGAGCGGGTGGGCCTCTCGGTGGTGGGGGCGGTGGCGCTCAACCTGATCATCGCGCTGAACCACAAGCCGGGGCGCTACATGGGCGTCAGCTGAGGCATGGTGACTCAGTAGTAGGGCCAGACCCCGGGCGAGGCCAGCTCCAGCAGGTGACCGCCGGGGTCACGGTCGAATAGAGAGGCAGACTCTCCCACGAGCGCGATATCACGCGCACTGGTCTCAATAGTTGGGCCAGACCCCGGGCGTGGCCAGCTCCAGCAGGTGACCGTCGGGGTCACGGAAATAGAGACTCTCTCCTCCTCGTGGCCAGTGGGTGCGCCCCTCGATGGCGATGCCGTGATCCTCGAGCTGCCCCTCCCAGGCCGCGAGCTCGCGGGCGGCGATGGCGAAGGCGAGGTGTACCCGGCCGCTGCCGTCGTGTGGCGGGATCGTGCCCATCTCGTCCGGCAGCACCACGGTCTCCAGCGTCTCGCCGTGCAGGAAGAGCAGCAGCACCGAGCCGGCGCCGGCGTCATAGGCGGTGAAGCGATGGTCGGCGTTGAAGGGCGAGAGCCCCATCACGCCCTCGAAGAAGGTCCGCGCCCGGGCCATGTCCTCCACGTAGAGCGCGGTCTCCAGTACGCCGTTGAGCCTGGACATGGCTACCTCCGTTTCCACTGTCCCCCTAAGCCTAGCAAGGATCAGCGTTGGCTCCCCCAGAACCACCAGGCGATCAGGGCGATCAGCGCCAGGCCGGCGAGATTGACGATCCAGCTCATGACAGGGCCTCCTTCGTTTCCCGGGGGGGGTGAGGTTTCCTTGCCGGCATCGGTGTCGCCCCGGGCACGGAACAGGCGCAGCCGGTTGGCGTTGCTGACCACGGTGATCGAGGAGAGCGACATGGCGGCCCCGGCGATCATCGGCGAGAGCAGGGTGCCGGTGAGGGGGTAGAGCACCCCGGCGGCGATGGGAATGCCCAGGGTGTTGTAGCCGAAGGCGCCCACCAGGTTCTGCTTGATGTTGCGCAGGGTGGCCCGGCTGATCTCGATGGCGGCGGCCACGCCGTGCAGCGAGCCGCGCACCAGGGTGATGCCGGCGCTCTCGATGGCCACGTCGGTGCCCTGGCCGATGGCGAAGCCCACGTCGGCCCGGGCGAGTGCCGGGGCGTCGTTGATGCCATCGCCCACCATGCCCACGACCTCGCCCTCGGCCTGAAGGCGCTCGATCTCGGCGTGCTTGTCCTCGGGCAGCAGGCCGGCGCGGAAGTCGTCGATGCCCACTTCCCGCGCGATGGCGGCGGCGGTGTGGGCATTGTCGCCGGTGAGCATCACCACCTTGAGGCCATCGGCCTGCAGGCGCTTCACGGCGGCGATGGTGTCATGGCGCAGCGGGTCGCTGATGCCGAACAGCGCGGCCAGGCGGCCATCCACCGCCAGGTAGACCACGGTGCGCGCCTTCTCCTCCAGTTCGGCGGCAATGTCGCGGCCGCTGGACAGGTCGATGCCGGCTTCCTCCAGCAGGCGGGCATTGCCCAGCAGCAGCGCCCTGCCGTCGACGGTGGTCGCCTTGACCCCGCCGCCGGTGACGGTGTCGAAGTCCCGGATCTCGCCGGGCTCGGCCTGCCGCTCTTCCGAATGGGTCATCAGGGCGGCGGCGAGGGGGTGCTCCGAGCCGCGCTCCAGGGCCGCCACCAGGCCCAGCATGCCCCGCGCGTCGCCCTCGAGCACCTTCGATTCCGTCACCTCGGGCTTGCCCTCGGTCAGGGTGCCGGTCTTGTCCACCACCAGGGTGGTGAGCCTGCTGGCGGTCTGCAGGGCATCGCCGCTTCTCACCAGCACGCCATGCTCGGCCGCCTTGCCCACGCCGATCATGGTCGAGATCGGCGTGGCCAGGCCCAGGGCGCAGGGGCAGGCGATGATCAGCACCGTGGTAGCGGTGACCAGCATATGGATCACCCGTGGCTCGGCACCGAAGTTGAACCAGGCCAGGGCGGTGATCACGGCGATGATCATCACCGAGGGCACGAAGACGCTCGACACCTTATCGGCCAGCTGGCCGATGGGCGGGCGGGAGTTCTGGGCGCTGGCCACCTGTTCGGTGATCTGGCCCAGGCGGGTGTCAGCACCGACGCGCGTTGCACGATAGACCAGCGAGCCCTTGCCGTTGACCGTGCCGGCGCTCACCTCGTCACCCTCGCCCTTGCCCACCGGCAGGGGTTCGCCGGTGAGCATGGACTCGTCGATATGGCTCTGTCCCTCGGTCACCTCGCCGTCCACCGGCAGGCGCTCGCCGGGGCGCACGCGGATATGGTCACCCTCGCGCACCTCGTCGATCTCGACCTCGCGCTCCTCGCCGTCGCGGATCACCCGCGCGGTACGGCTCTGCAGGTCGAGCAGCCGCTTGAGGGCATCGCTGGTCCTGCCCCGCGCCCGCAGCTCCAGGGCATTGCCCAGCAGCACCAGGCCGATGATCATCGCCGAGGCCTCGAAGTAGATCCCCCGCGCCACCTCGGGCAGCCAGGGCCCGACGGCCACCACCGCCATGGAGTAGAGCCAGGCGGTGCCGGTGCCCATGGCGATCAGGGTATCCATGTTGGCCTGGTGGTGGCGGAAGTTCTTCCAGGCATTGACAAAGAAGTGGCGGCCCGGGAACACCATTACCGCCAGCGTCAGCAGGCCGATCACCAGCCAGTAGAGCCGCCCGGCCCCCACGGGGTGGGGGTGGAAGACGAACATGCTGGCCATCAGCGGCACGGCCAGGGCCAGCGACCAGGCGCTCCCCTTCAGGCGGCGACGGTACTCCCGCTCGTCGCGCTCGGCGCGGGCCTGCTCGGCCTCGCGCATGTCGACGATGGGCTCGGCACCGTAGCCCACGTCCTCCACGGCCTTGACCAGGTCATCCGGGTCGGCGCTGCCGCGTACCTGGGCGGTATGGGTGCCGAAGTTGACCTCCGCGCCGACCACGCCGGGGGTGCGCTCCAGGGCCTGCTGGACGCTCTTCACGCAGCTGGCGCAGGTCATGCCGCTGATCGACAGCCGGCGGGTGGTGGCGCGAGCCTCCGTTTCCTCTGCCTTCGGGTCCGTGCCCCGCTGGGTGACCGGTTCGCTCGCCTCCTCGGCGGATGGTCGCTCGGGTTCATGCTCGGGAGCTGGCTCGGCAGCCTCCGAGGACCCGGCGGCCGGGTAGCCGGCCGCTTCCAGCAGCCGGTCCAGGCTGGCGCCCGCCAGGGCCGTCTCCACCGCCAGGCGCTTCTCGTCGGGGAAGCCGACCACCTCGGCCTCAGGGTCCTCGGCCTGGATCGCCCTGCGCATCCTGCCCACGCACCCCTGGCAGCTCATGCCCGGCACCTTGCGCTCGTGGTGGCGCCGTCCGGCGGCCGGGTAACCTGCCTCGGCCAGCGTCTCGTCCAGGGCATCATCGGCCAGGGTGGTGGTGACCTCGAGGCGCTTCTCGGGCGGGGTGCCGGTGACCTCGGCCTGCGCGTCCCGGGCCTGGATGGCCCGGCGCATGGTGGCCACGCAGCCCTGGCAGTTCATGCCGGGGACCTGGCGTTCCAGGGTCTGTCTGGCGTTCATCGGGTCTCCTCGCCGGTCTCGTGGCCGGCAGTGAGCGGTTCGGGAAAGCTCTCGATCAGGCGGCAGAGGCTGTGGCCGTCGGGGGTGCCGTCGGGCATCTCCTCCCAGGCGGCCAGGGCCTGCTCCATGCGCGAGGCCAGGGATTGCAGCTCGCGGATCCGTTCACGGATCTGTGGCAGCCGGCTGGCCAGCAGGTCGCGCACCATGGGGCAGGGCGAGTCGCCATGGTCGGCATGGTCGAGGATGTCGCGGATCTCGGCCACGCCGAAGCCCAGGGTCCGGGCCCGCTGGATGAAGCGCAGCCGGTCCAGGTCGCCCTGACCGAACAGCTGGTAGCCGTTCTTGGGATGGCGCTCGGGATGCAGCAGCCCCTCGCGAGTGTAGTGGCGCACGGTCTCGGCGGTGACGCCGGCCAGCCGTGCCAGTTCGCTGACCTTCATGGCGGGGTCTCTCGGCGATGTCATGCGGCAAGTGTAAAACCCTTGGGTTACCCATAGGTCAAGGGGTGATGGAGACCTGGCTGGCACGGGGAGCATGAGTTACCTAAGTCAATGAAAGTTCAGGGGATACAACGATCGTGCGACCAAAGTATTAGCATTTTTTGTTTTCAAACGGCCGTTTGTACTTGATCCCGGGTGGAGGATTCGCAAACACTGCGGGTACGCCAGAACGTTCCACGACAAGCACCCAGCATTATTACCCGAAAGGATGTCGAGCCCATGCATAACAAGTTCAACAAGCTCTCCCTCGCCGTGGCCATCGCCTCCACGGCCCTGATCGCCAGCCAGGTCTCCGCCTCCGGCTTCCAGGTCCGCGAGCAGAGCGCCAAGACATTGGCCAACGCCCTCTCCAACGCCGCCGCGGGGGCCGAGGACGCCAGCTTCATGGCCTACAACCCGGCCGCCATCGGCAATATCGACGGCAACCAGGTCGTCGGCGGGGTGGCCTATATCGATGCCAATTTCGAACTTCAGGACGCGGAAGCCTTCCCTACTGGAGCCCCCCCCAGCCTCACCTACGATAGAGGTGGCTCTCGGGAGGGTGGTGAAACGGCCGTGGTGCCGAGTTTCGCCGCCAAGACGCAGCTCAACGAGCAGTTCGACCTGGGCCTTGCCATCTATGCGCCCTACGGGCTCTCCACCGAGTACGACAAGGACTGGATCGGTCGCTACCATGCCATCGAGACCGAACTGACCACTATCGACTTCCAGCCGACGCTTAACTACCGGGCCACCGAGCGCCTCAATCTGGCGGTGGGCCTGCGGGCGCAATATGCTGATGCCACTCTGTCCAATGCGATTGATCTCGGAGGACGTTCTGGCAATCAAGCATTAATTGGCAATGCCGATGGCATGGCCGAGGTCACTGGGGACGATTGGGGGTATGGTTATACGCTGGGCGCTCTCTTTCAGGTCACCGATAAGACGCGTCTTGGCGCGAGCTATCGCTCCGAGATCGATCTGACATTGGAGGGTGATGCTCGCTTCAGCTCAGACGATCCCGTCGGGCAGCAAGTGCTTGCAGGTGCTCAGGCTGGTAATACCTTGACGAACGGTGGCGGTGCCGCCGATCTGACCACGCCGGCCAACCTGAATCTGGGGATCTATCACCAGCTGACCGATCGGCTGGCGGTGATGGCCAATGCCGAGTGGACCGAGTGGAGCAGCTTCGACGAACTGACGGTCGAGTTCGAAGACAATACTCCTGACAGCTCCACGACCGAGAACTGGGACGATACCTGGGCCTTCTCGGTGGGCGCCAATTATGCGCTGACCCCGCAGTGGTTGCTGCGTGCCGGCCTGGGCATCGACGAGAGCCCGGTGCCGAGCGCCGAGTTCCGCACCCCGCGGGTGCCGGATGCCGATCGCCAGTGGGCCACCCTCGGCGCCACCTGGATGCCCACGCCCGAGCTCGGCATCACCGCCGGCTACATGCATGTCTTCGCCGACGATGGCGATATCGATCAGGACGGCAGTGAGGAAGAGAACGCGACCAAGGGTAGCCTGAACGGCACCTACGAGGTGGAGGCCGACGTCTTCGCCCTCTCGGTGGACTATCGCTTCTGATCCTCCCTTGCACGCGCCCGACCTCGAGACCCGGCTTCGGCCGGGTCTTGTCGTCATGGGCTCCCGCCGGCATCAGGACTTTCGCAGATTGAAGTAACGCTCGAGGCTGTTCCGGCGACAGGACTTCGGGGAGGCGCTGTGAACCCCTCCCTGGGCGCTACCGATGCCTTCCCTGGCATAGGACCTCCCCTTCGACCTGTCCCCGGCGCCTCTCGCCTGGGCTAACTGCGATACGCCTGCCGTCGGCGCGGGGGATGGATGCGGCGCGGCGGCACTTTCGCTACAATAGGCGCCTTTTCCGTGCCGTCGGGGCCCTGGTGTCGAACCCGCGCCCAGGCGGCCATCGTTCCATCGCAGACTCGGATGAGCCCCATGCTGGAAACCAACCCGATTCACCACCTGATCAAGGACCTGTCTGAGCGGACAGACGTCCTGAGGGGGTATCTTTGACTATGCCGAAAAGAAGGATCGGCTAGAGGAAGTCACCCGCGAACTCGAGGACCCGGACGTCTGGAGCGATCCGGACAATGCCCAGAAGCTCGGCAAGGAGCGGGCGACGCTGGAGGCGATCGTGGCCACCATCGATGAGCTCGACCAGGGCCTCGGCGACAGCCGCGACCTGCTCGAGCTCGCCGAGATGGAGGAGGACGAGGGCACCGTCGCCGAGGTCCAGAAGGAGCTCGAGGGGCTGCAGGCCAGCCTCGAGAAGCTCGAGTTCCGGCGCATGTTCTCCGGCGAGATGGACGAGAACAACGCCTATCTCGACATCCAGGCCGGCTCCGGCGGCACCGAGGCCCAGGACTGGGCCAACATGCTGCTGCGCATGTACCTGCGGTGGGCCGAGCACCACGGCTTCAAGGCCGAGATCATAGAGGTCTCCGCCGGCGAGGTGGCGGGCATCAAGTCGGCCACCGTGCACATCCAGGGGGAGTACGCCTTCGGCTGGCTGCGCACCGAGACCGGCGTGCACCGCCTGGTACGCAAGAGCCCCTTCGACTCCGGCGGCCGTCGGCATACCTCGTTCGCCTCGGTGTTCCTGTCGCCCGAGATCGATGACAGCTTCGAGGTCGAGATCAATCCCTCGGACCTGCGCACCGATACCTACCGCTCCAGCGGGGCCGGTGGGCAGCACGTCAATACCACCGACTCGGCGGTGCGCATCACCCACGAGCCCACCGGCATCGTGGTGGCCTGCCAGAGCCAGCGCAGCCAGCACGCCAACCGCGACTTCGCCATGAAGCAGCTCAAGGCGAAGCTGTGGGAACTCGAGATGCAGAAGCGGACCGCGGCCAAGCAGGAGGCCGAGGACTCCAAGGCCGATATCGGCTGGGGCAGCCAGATCCGCTCCTATGTGCTGGATGACCAGCGCATCAAGGACCTGCGCACCGGCGTGCAGTCCAGCAGCTGCGACAAGGTGCTGGACGGCGATCTGGACCAGTTCATCGTCGCCAGCCTCAAGCAGGGCCTCTAGCCCTGCCGCTCATGGCGGGGCAATGGGCCCCGCCGTGGCGGCGCCTTCCCCCGTCGCCGTTTTCCCGCCCCAGCCCAACTTGATGACAGGTAGTGATATGGCCAATGAGAGCCCCTCAGCGGATAGCCCGCAGAACGACGAGAACCGCCTGATCGCCGAGCGGCGTGCCAAGCTGGCGGCGCGCCGCGCGCGTGCCGCCGAGACCGGCGAGAGCGCCTTCCCCAACGATTTCCGTCGCGACAGCCTGGCGGCCGAGCTGGCCGACGAGCTCGGCGAGCGGGAGAAGGCCGACCTGGAGGCCCTGGACCGCCGTGCCGCCGTGTCCGGGCGGATCATGCGCAAGCGCGGGCCCTTCATCGTCATCCAGGACCCGTCCGGGACGATCCAGCTCTATGTCGACAAGAAGGGGCTGCCGGCCGAGGTGCTGGAGGACGTCAAGGGCTGGGACATCGGCGACATCGTGGCGGCCCGGGGGCCGGTGCACAAGTCGGGCAAGGGCGACCTCTACGTGATGATGGTGGAAGCCAAGCTGCTGACAAAGAGCCTGCGCCCGCTGCCTGACAAGTTCCATGGGCTCACCGACATGGAGGCGCGCTACCGCCAGCGCTACGTCGACCTGATCATGAACCCCGACTCGCGCAAGGTGTTCGAGACCCGCGCCGGGGTGATCAGCGCCATGCGCCGCTTCTTCGAGGATCGCGGCTTCATGGAGGTGGAGACCCCCATGCTGCAGCCGATCCCCGGCGGCGCCACGGCACGCCCCTTCGTCACCCACCACAACGCGCTGGACATCGACATGTATCTGCGCATCGCGCCGGAGCTCTACCTCAAGCGCCTGGTGGTGGGCGGCTTCGAGCGGGTCTTCGAGATCAACCGCAACTTCCGCAACGAGGGGCTCTCCACCCGCCACAACCCCGAGTTCACCATGATCGAGTTCTATCAGGCCCACGCGGACCACAACGACCTGATGGACCTCACCGAGGAGATGCTGCGCAGCGTGACCCGCAGGGTGCTGGGCACCACCACAGTGGTGAATACCGTGCGCAACGGCGAGGGCGAGGTGCTGGAGACCTTCGAGTACGACTTCGGCCAGCCGCTGCGGCGCATCACGGTGTTCGATGCCATCCTCGAGTTCAACCCGGAGATCCATGCCGAGGCCCTGGCCGACGAGGCCGCCGCGCGCCAGATCGCCGAGCGCCTGGACATCGACGTCAAGGACGGCTGGGGACTGGGCAAGGTCCAGATCGAGATCTTCGAGAAGACCGTGGAGCACCGCCTGCAGCAGCCCACCTTCATCACCGAGTACCCCACCGAGGTGAGCCCGCTGGCGCGTCGCAAGGACGCCAACCCCTTCGTCACCGAGCGCTTCGAGTTCTTCGTCGGCGGCCGCGAGATCGCCAACGGCTTCTCGGAGCTCAACGACGCCGAGGACCAGGCCGAGCGCTTCCGCGCCCAGGCTGCGGAGAAGGAGGCCGGCGACCTGGAGGCGATGTACTTCGACGCCGATTACGTGCGGGCGCTGGAGGTCGGCCTGCCGCCCACCGCCGGCGAGGGCATCGGCATCGACCGCCTGGTGATGCTGTTCACCGACAGCGCCTCCATCCGTGACGTGCTGCTCTTTCCGGCCATGCGCCCCGAGGTGGAGTGATCGGGGCCGGAAGTGTTGGTAAGGGGCGGCCCGAGCACCCATAATGATCGTCGTTTCGACGTCGAGGAGACCGTGATGAAACTGCTCAACCGCTCCGCCCTGAGCGTCAGGCCGACCCGGCATTTCGTGGAATGGATCAATGCGCTCGAACCCACGATGGAGGGCGATGACCTGACCCTGGCCGACGTCGAACGCGAAAGCACCGTCTACCTGATCCCGGAGATGGATGCGCCCGAGGCCCTGGAGGCCTTCGTGCGCGAGCGCTACCTCGAGATCCTGGAGACCGAGCTGCGCGCCTGGGAAGAGGACGAACGCCAGTGGCCGGAGGCACTGGACTGGGCGCTCTTCCAGCGCTTCCTGCAGGTCGAGCACAGCTACCTGGCCATCGACCTCGACGACGAGGCGGCGCTGGAGATCTCCGAGGTGGATGACGCCCTGCTCCTGGAGACGGACCAGGACTGACCCTCCTGCCCGACAGCGAACATGGGAAACCGGCTTCGGCCGGTTTCCGCGTTATGGACCCCGCGGTGATGGACGCAGGATGAGCCGACTCTTCGATTCACTCCCCGGCGATGACGGCCTGCCGGGCCCCGAGCGGCGCCTGGCGGTACTGGCGCTGATCCTCGGCACCCTGATGGCGGTGGTGGACACCACCATGGTCAACATCGCGCTGCCCTCCATGGCGGCCGACCTCGGGGTATCCGCCTCCCGGGTGGTGTGGGTCACCAACCTCTTCCAGGTCGTCTGTGCCGCCTTCCTGCTGGTCTTCGCCGCCCTCAGCGAGCTGGTCAGCCGCCGGCGGCTCTATGCCGCCGGGGTGGCGCTGTTCACCCTGGCGGCCCTGGGCAGCGCCCTGGCGCCGAACCTGGAGACCCTGCTGCTCTTCCGTGCACTGCAGGGCCTCGGCGCCGCGGCGACCCTCTCCATCGGCCCGTCGCTCTATCGCTCGATCTTTCCCTCGCGGCTGCTCGGCAGCGCCCTGGGGCTCTCCGCCCTGGTGGTGGCCGGTGGCTATGCCGCCGGGCCGACCATAGGCGGGCTGGTGCTCTCCGTGGCCAGCTGGCCCTGGCTGTTCGCCCTGCACGTGCCGCTGGGGCTCTGCGCCTCCTGGCTGGCCTGGCGGGCGTTGCCCCGGGAGGCGGGGCGGCGCGACGGCTTCGACTGGCCCGGGGCGCTCTGTTCGGTGGCCATGCTGGCGGGACTCTTCCTCGGCCTGGACGGCGTCGGCCACGGGGCGCCGGCCTGGCAGGTGCTCGCCTGGCTGGCGCTGAGCCTGCTCAGTGCCGTGCTCTTCCTGCAGCGCCAGCGCCGGGCCCGCCATCCGCTGCTGCCACTCTCGCTCTTCGCCGAGCGACGCTTCACGCTGGCGGTCTCGGCCTCGGGGCTGGCCTTTGTCGGCCAGGGCCTGGCCTTCGTGGCGCTCTCCTTTCTCTACCAGCAGGAGATGGGCTTCACGCCGCTGGAGACCGCCTGGATGTTCACGCCCTGGCCGCTGGCGATCATGCTGGTCGGTCCCCTGGCCGGGCAACTGGCCGACCGGGTCAATCCCAGCCTGCTCTCCAGCGGTGGCCTGGTGCTGTTGCTGCTGGGCCTCGCCGCCCTGGCCGGGCTCGATGCCGAGGCCGGGGTGGTGGACAGCCTGTGGCGCACGGCACTCTGCGGGCTGGGCTTCGGGCTCTTCCAGCCGCCCAACAACCGCGAGATGATGGCAAGCGTCCCCCGCGAGCGCAGTGCCCGGGCCTCCGGCGTGATGAGCACGACCCGTACGGTAGGCCAGTCGCTGGGCGTCGCCCTGGTGGGGGCCTTCCTGGCCGCCGGGGCGCCGGTGCAGGCGACCCTCTGGGCCGGGGCGGGGGCCTGCGCGCTGTCGCTCGCGGCGAGCCTGGGCCGGGTGTCGCTGGCCGGGCGGGCCCAGCGCGAGGCACGCCGTGGCGAGCCGCTGCGGGCGTCGTCGGACCCCGACTGAAGGCGTACAATGGGCCCATCACTCACCCAGCATCGGAACCCCGACATGAGCATCCAGGCCACCATCGAAGACAAGCTCAGGGCCCTCGAGCCCGCCTTCCTGGCGGTGGAGAACGAGAGCCATCGGCATAACGTGCCGCCCAACTCCGAGACCCACTTCAAGGTCACCCTGGTCGCCTCGCGCTTCGAGGGGCTGATGCCGGTCAAGCGGCACCAGCAGGTCTATGCGCTGCTCGCCGACGAGCTCGACGGCCCCGTCCATGCCCTGGCCCTGCACCTCTTCACCCCCGAGGAGTGGGAGGCCAGCGGCCGCTCCCGCCCCGACTCCCCCGACTGCCGGGGCGGCGGCAAGTCGTGACCCAGGAGCCGCAGCGCCTGCAGTACCTGGAGGCCATGGGCCTGACGGCCTGGGTCTCCCGCTATCGTCTGCCCAATGCCCTCCCCACGCCGCCCTGCGAGTGGGAGAGTGACGCGCCGGTTGCCGAGGAGCGCCGCGCCCCCGGGGAGCGGCTGCATGCGCTGCTCGACGAGGCCGCCGAGGCCCAGGTCGCCACCCCGCGACCGGCCCCTGCCGAGCCGGAGCCGCGTCACCGGCCCTCGGCCGGCAAGGCCCGGGCGCTGCTCGGTGACCTGGTGCCCGCCGACGAAACGGAGGCCCCGCCCGAGACGCAGGCCCCGGCCCCCGTGCGCCATGGCGAGGCGCTGCGCTTCACCCTGCAGGTCGCCTGCCTGGATGGCCGCTGGCTGGTGCTGCTGCCCCGGGAGGCGCCGCCCGGCAGCGTGGAGCTGCGCCTGCTGCGCCACCTGCTGCAGGCTGTCGGCGTGGTGCCCGAGCAGATGCCGGCCTTCGAGGCCTTCCGCTGGCCCCAGGTGGAGGGATTGCCGGTGGAGGCGCCGCTGGAGGAGGCCCGGGAGGGTCTCCAGGCCTTCCTGGCCGGCCGGCAGCGGCGAGGCTGGGTACCGGAACGGCTGCTGGTGTTCGGCGAGGATGAGACCCTCGCGGAGATCCTGACCCTCGCCAACGGCCATTGCCCACTGCTGGCGCTGCCGGCCTGGCAGGGGCCTGCGCTTGGCGAGCTGGCCGGCAGTGCCGAGGCCAAGCGCGCCCTCTGGCCGCGGATGGCCGACTGGCGCGATGCCTGGCAGGCGGGTCGTGAGGCCGACTGACGTGGTGCGGCGGCTGGGGCCGGCCGATCTGGCGGCGCTGTCGTCGCTGGAGCAGGCCGCCGGCCCCGCTCCCTGGACCCCGGACCAGCTGCAGGCGGCACTGGCCGACCCCGACACCCGGGTGTTCGGCATCGAGCATCAGGCATGCCTGGTCGGCCATGCGGTGGTGGTGCGGCTGCCCTTCGATGCGGAGCTTCAGGCGATCCTGGTGGCCCGTGAGGCGCGTCGCCAGGGGGTGGCGGGGCGCCTGCTGGCGGCGGTGATCGAGCAGGCGCAGAACTGGGGCAGCGAGCGCCTGCTGCTCGAGGTCAGGGTGGGCAACGAGGCGGCCCTGGCGCTCTATCGGGGGGCGGGGTTCGGCGAGGACGGCCGACGCCGGGGCTACTACCCGGCGGGCACCACCGGCCAGCGGGAGGATGCGCTGCTGATGTCGCGCCCGCTGGCCTGAGGACGCCTCAGCTGCTGGCGGTGGTCTCGACTTCGTCGAACTTGCCCAGCAGGGCAGAGAGGCGGCGCTCCCACTCCTCGCGCTCCTGCTTCAGGCGGGCGTTTTCCTCGCGCAGCTCCTCGGCTTCCATCCTCATCAACTCCAGGGCCTCCACGGCGCTGGTGACCTTCTGTTCGAGCTGGTTGAAGAGTTCGATACTCATCCTGTTCTCCTGACGACATCCTGCTGGTGGGGCGTGCCCGTTGGGTTCCTTCAGCGCGCAGCGTAACGCCGCGGTCGGGGCTCAGCAAGCGTCGCGGTCGTGCGACCCCGCGCCTGGTGGATGCCGGCGGTAGAGCCTTCCCGTGCTGTCGCCGGCACGTACCTCTCGGTGCAGTTGCCAGCTGGCCGGCACCTCGGGGGGGAGCGACGATTCGGTTTCCACGTAGACGAGCGCCTCCTCGGCGAGCCAGCCGGCCTCCAGGGCGCGGCAGCAGGTGCCGGCGAGTCCCTGACGGAAGGGCGGGTCGAGGAACGCCAGGGAGAAGGGGGTGGGGTCGCCGGCAAGGTAGGCCTGGGCATCGGCGGTGACCAGTTGCGCGCGCTCGTTGGCCCCGAGGGCCGCGAGGTTGTCGGCGAGCTGGCGTGCCACGTGAGCGTCGCGCTCGACGAACACCGCCTGCCGGGCGCCCCGCGAGAGGGCCTCCAGGCCGAGCGCCCCGGTGCCGGCGAAGAGGTCCAGGACCCGTGCCCCGGGCACGGCGGTGGCGAGCCAGTTGAACAGCGTCTCCCGCACCCGGTCGGAGGTGGGGCGCAGCCCCGGGCGGTCGAGTACCGGCAGCTGTCGGCGCCGGTACTCGCCGCCGATCAGGCGCAGCCGGCCGGCGTTCCGGCGGCCGGGGCCCTTGGCGCTGGCTGGCTGGCGGGGCTTTCGAGAGGAGGGGCGGCGTCGTGTCATGGAGGCGGATTGTAACCGCCGGCTTGTCCACAGTCATGGTGCGCGATGGTAGGATGAGGCGATTCGTTCATCCGTGAGGCGTGATCCCCCCATGTTCGGTATTTTCAAGCGCAAGAAGAAGCAGGAAGGGCAGCAGACGACACCGGAACAGGAGGCCGAGCGCCGGTCGGACGAGCAGGTAGCAGACGACCTTACCGAGACCGCGTCGCTGGCGGAAGAGGCCACCGAGGAGGCCGACGAGGCGGTATCCGGCGGCCAGCCGGCGGAGGCGCCCGAGCCGCAACCCGAGCCCGAGCCCGAACCCAAGACTGAACCCGAACCCGAGCCTGAGCCCGAACCCGAACCTGAAGCCAAGGCGGAGCCCGCGCCCGACGCCCAGCCAGTCCCCGAACCCGAGCCGGCTCAGCCCAGGGCGGCCCTGCAGGAGAAGCCGGTCGCCGAGAAGAAGGGCTGGTTTGCCCGTATCCGCGCCGGGCTCGGCAAGACGCGCGCCAACCTCACCGACGGCCTGGCCGACCTCTTCATGGGCCGCAAGCAGATCGACGACGATCTCATGGAGGAGCTCGAGACCCAGCTGCTGATGGCGGACGTGGGCATCGAGGCCACCACCGAGATCATCGACCGGCTCACCGACCGGGTCTCGCGCAAGGAGCTCAAGGAGCCCCAGGCGCTCTACCGGGCCCTGCAGGAGGAGCTCGCGGCGATGCTCGAGCCGGTCACCCGGCCGCTGACGCTGCCGCCGAAGGGTGAAGGCCCCTTCGTGATCCTGGTGGTGGGGGTCAACGGCGTGGGCAAGACCACCACCATCGGCAAGCTGACTCAGCGCTTCCAGCGCGAGGGGCGCAGCGTGATGCTGGCCGCCGGCGACACCTTCCGGGCGGCGGCGGTGGAGCAGCTCAAGGTGTGGGGCGAGCGCAACGACGTGCCGGTCATCGCCCAGCACACCGGCGCCGACAGTGCCTCGGTGATCTTCGATGCCGTCTCGGCCGCCAAGGCACGGGGCGTCGACGTGCTGATCGCCGACACCGCCGGCCGCCTGCACAACAAGGCCCACTTGATGGAGGAGCTCAAGAAGGTCCGCCGGGTGATGGGCAAGGTCGACGCCAGCGCCCCCCATGAGGTGATGCTGGTGCTCGATGCCGGGACCGGCCAGAATGCCCTCGCCCAGGCCTCGACCTTCAACGAGGCGGTGCCGGTCACCGGCATCACCCTGACCAAGCTGGACGGCACCGCCAAGGGCGGCATCATCTTCGCCCTGGCCCGCCAGCTCGGCACGCCGATCCGCTTCATCGGTGTCGGCGAGTCCCTGGATGACCTGCGCCCCTTCGCGGCGAGCGAGTTCGTCGATGCCCTGTTCGACCGCGAGCCGGTGTCGCCCGAGTCATGATCGCCTTCGAGCACGTCGGCAAGCGCTACGGAGGGCGCTTCGAGGCGCTCGCCAATATCGACTTCCGGGTGCATCGCGGCGAGATGGTCTTCCTGACCGGCCACTCCGGCGCGGGCAAGAGCTCGCTGCTGCGCCTGATCATGCGCCTCGAACGGCCCAGCCGCGGCAAGGTGCGGGTGGCGGGCCATGACATCGACCGCCTGCACCACAGCCAGATCCCCTTCTACCGTCGCCAGATCGGCGTGGTTTTCCAGGACCACCAGCTGCTCTTCGATCGCTCCATCTACCACAACGTGGCCCTGCCGCTGGAGATCCAGGGGGTCGAGCACCGCGAGGCCGCGCGTCGGGTGAGGGCGGCGCTGGACAAGGTGGGGCTGCTGCACCGCGAGGCGGCGTTGCCCATCGAGCTCTCCGGCGGCGAGCAGCAGCGGGTCGGCATCGCCCGGGCGGTGGTCAACAAGCCGGCGCTGCTGCTTGCCGACGAGCCCACCGGCAACCTCGACCCCCAGCTCTCCGCCGACATCATGAGGCTCTTCGAGGACTTCAATCGCATCGGCACCACGGTGATGGTGGCCAGCCACGACCTGGCGCTGATCGCCCGTCTGCGTCACCGCACCCTGCGGCTCCACGAGGGGCGCCTGGTGGCGGACGAGGAGGTCGCATGAGCCGCGAAGCCGCTCCCTCGCCCCGTGGCGCGCGCACCCACCGGCCGGCAGGCGGCGTCCGCTGGCGGGCCTGGGCGCGTCACCATCGCGTCATGGCCCTCGACAGTGCGCGCCGCCTGCTGCGCCGGCCGCTGGGCAGCCTGCTGACCATGCTGGCCATCGCCATCGCCCTGGTGCTGCCCGCGGGGCTCTGGCTGACCCTGGACAGCGCCCGCCTGCTCGACGCCGAACTGGAGGAGAGCGCGACCCTTACCGCCTATCTGGCCACCGGGGTCGGGGAGGGCGAGGCCGGGCGTATCGAGGAGGCGCTGGCCGCCCAGGCGGGGGTGGCCGGCACGCGGTTGATCACCGCCGCCGAGGGCATGGCCGAGTTCCAGCAGGCGCTGGGGCTGCGCGATGCCCTGGCCCGGCTCGAGGGCAATCCCCTGCCGGCCAGCGTGGTGGTGCGCCCAGGGGACCCCGATCCGGAGGCGGTGCGAGGGCTCGCCGAGGCCCTCGAGGCCGTCCCCGGGGTCGACGAGGTGCGCCTGGACCTCGCCTGGCTCGAGCGCCTGCGCCACCTCGCCGAGCTGGGCCAGCGGGTCACCCTGGCGCTGGGCGTGCTGTTCGGCCTGGGCGTGCTGCTGGTGGTGGGCAACACCATCCGGCTCGCCGTGGAGAATCGCCGCCAGGAGATCGAGGTGGTGACCCTGATCGGCGCCACCCATGCCTTCGTGCGTCGCCCCTTCCTCTACAGCGGGGCCTGGTTCGGGCTGGGCGGCGGCCTGCTGGCCTGGGGCCTGCTGACCCTGGGCAGCGACTGGCTCTCGGCGCCGGTCTCGGCCCTGGCGGCGAGTTACGGGGCCAGCTTCCACCTGCCGCGGCTGGGCCCCGAGGGGTCTACAATATTGCTTGCCTGTAGTACACTGCTTGGCTGGCTGGGTGCCTGGATCGCCGTGAATCGGCACCTGGCGGAGATCCGGCCTCGCTGAGGCGAGCGCCGGTCGAATCCACGGGATATCGGGCATCAGCCGGAACTTTCGTCGGTTTTCATCGTCATACGCGGCAACCATGCACAGCCTTATGGGTTTCGAAGGAGACAACCTGCACATGAGCACCAGTCTTCTGCCGGTGGGTCAACTCTCCCCGGGTCATGACCTGAACGGTTACATCCAGGCGGTCAACGGCATCCCCATGCTGACCGTCGACGAGGAGCGCGAGCTGGCCTTCCGCCTGCACGACGAGGGCGACCTCGAGGCGGCACGCCGCCTGGTGCTCTCGCATCTGCGTTTCGTCGTCTATATCGCCCGCAGCTATTCCGGCTACGGCCTGCCCCAGGCCGACCTCATCCAGGAAGGCAACGTCGGCCTGATGAAGGCCGTCAAGCGCTTCGACCCCAACCAGGGCGTGCGGCTGGTCTCCTTCGCCGTGCACTGGATCAAGGCCGAGATCCACGAGTTCGTGCTGCGCAACTGGCGCATCGTCAAGATCGCCACCACCAAGGCGCAGCGCAAGCTGTTCTTCAACCTGCGGGGCGCCAAGAAGCGCCTGGCCTGGCTGAACAGCGACGAGGTCGAGGCCATCGCCAAGGACCTGGACGTCAAGCCCGAGGTGGTGCGCGAGATGGAAGGGCGCCTGTCGGCCCACGACGCCGGCTTCGATGCCTCGCCGGGGGAGGACGACGAGTCCGCCTACCAGGCGCCGGTGCACTTCCTCGATGATGCCAGCGCCGACCCGGCCACCCAGCTCGAGGACAGCGACTGGGAGCAGGATGCCACCCATCGCCTGCAGCAGGCCCTGGAGGCCCTCGACGAGCGCTCCCGGGATATCCTTCAGCGTCGCTGGCTGGGGGACGACAAGGCTACCCTGCACGAGCTGGCCGACGTCTACGGCGTCTCCGCCGAGCGCATCCGCCAGCTCGAGAAGAACGCCATGAAGAAGATTCGCCTGCAGATCGGTGATGCCCTGGTGGCTTGACGCCCTCCGGGCAGCGCCAAGCGGCCAAGCACCGAGCCGCCAAGCTGATTGATGACGGGCAGCGGGTCTTCAGGCTAGGAACAGAAACCCCGCCGGATCGGATATCCGGCGGGGTTTCTCGTTGATACCGGCCGCGTCGGTGGCATCATCCTGCTCGGCGCTCGGCGCTCGGCGCTCGGCGCTCGGCGCTCGGCGCTCGGCGCTCGGCGCTCGGCGCTCGGCGCGCTACGCCGTCTGCGGGCTCTCCCGCAGCAGCTGGGCCGAGAGCAGCGCCCACTGGTCGTCCCAGTGCTCGGTGGGACGGTGGCGGAAGTCGCTGCGCACGTAGCGCGAGATCTGCCCCTCGAGGTGGGCCAGCAGCAGGTTGGCGGCCGCCGAGACCGGCAGCGAGGGGCGTCGCCCCTCGCGCAGCTCTGCCTCGCGCAGCACCTGCTTGAGCTGGGTCTCGAGGCGCTCGAAGAGCTGGTGGATGCGAAGGCGCAGCCGTGCCGTCTCGCCGGTCAGGGCGTCGCCGCCCAGCAGGCGGGAGAGGCCCGGGTTCTTCTCGGCGAAGGCCAGCACCAGGGTGAGGATCTGGCCGCAGCGCGGCACCGCCTCCGGCACCTCCTCGAGGATGCGGCCGATGCGCTCGAAGAGGGACGCCTCGATGAACGCGATCAGCCCCTCGAACATCCGTGCCTTGCTGGGGAAGTGGCGATAGAGCGCGGCCTCCGAGACGCCGACCTGGCGGGCCAGGGCGGCCACGGTGATGCGCTTGCCGCTGTCCTCCTCCAGCATCAGCGCCAGGCCCTGCAGGATCTGCTCGCGGCGACTGGGGGTTCGTGTTTCCTGCGTCATGTCGTTATGTTCTTGTCGGGTCGGTGGATCGGGCCGGGGGCTCAGCCGGCGTTCGGGTCCTGGGGGATGTCGGTGATCAGGGTGCCCACCCCGGCGTTGGTGAAGATCTCCAGCAGGGTGGCATGGGGCACCCGGCCGTCGATGATATGGGCGCTCGCGACGCCGCCCTTCACGGCGTCCAGGGCGCAGCGGATCTTCGGCAGCATGCCGCCATGGATGGTGCCGTCGGCGATCAGGGCATCCACCTGCTCGGTGGTCAGGCCGGTGAGCACCTCGCCCTCGGCATTCATCAGGCCGGCGACGTTGGTCAGCAGCATCAGCTTCTCGGCATCCAGGGCCTCGGCCACCTTGCCGGCCACCAGGTCGGCATTGATGTTGTAGCTGCGTCCCTTCGCGTCCACGCCGATGGGGGCGATCACCGGGATGAAGTCGCGGGCGGCGAGCATCTCGATGAGGTCGGTGGAGATGTGCTCCACCTCACCCACGTGGCCGATGTCGATGATCTCCGGCGCGGTCATCTCCGGGCTCTGGTGTTCCACCTTGAGCTGCCGGGCGCGGATCTGCGCGCCGTCCTTGCCGGTCAGGCCGATGGCCTTGCCGCCGCACTGGTTGATCAGGTTGACGATGCCCTTGTTGACCAGGCCGCCCAGCACCATCTCCACCACGTCCATGGTCTCGGCGTCGGTCACCCGCATGCCGTTGACGAACCGCGACTCGATGCTGAGCTTCTTCAGCAGCTCGCCGATCTGCGGACCCCCGCCATGCACCACCACCGGATTGATGCCGACCTCCTTCATCAGCACCATGTCGCGGGCGAAGGAGTCGATCAGGGTGTCCTCGGTCATGGCGTTGCCGCCGTACTTCACCACCACGGTCTTGCCGGAGAAGCGCTGGATGTAGGGCAGTGCCTCGGAGAGCACCTCCACCACCAGGCGCGGGTCGCGGGTCTGTTCGGTCATCGGTCGGGTTCCCTCTCCTGTCTATGCGGCGAACCGCCCCTCAGAGGGGCAGCTCGAGGTCGGGTGATACCTGAGTGAGGGCGTCGGCGAAGCGGCCGCGGATGCGGGCCAGGGCGGCGTCGTCCTTGCCCTCGAAGCGCAGCACCAGCACCGGCGTGGTGTTGGAGGCGCGGCACAGCCCCCAGCCGTCCGGGTAGTCGACGCGGATGCCATCCAGGGTCGTCTTGACGCCCTCCTCGCCGAAGTCGCCTTCCCGGGCCAGCCGGTCCACCAGCGCGAACTTGGTCTCGTCGGTGACCGTGATGTTGATCTCCGGGGTGCCGACGTCCTGGGGATAGCGGGCGAAGAAGGTGTCGGCATCGTCGGCCTGCTTCGACAGGATCTCCAGCAGGCGGGCGGCGGCGTAGAGGCCGTCGTCGAAGCCGTACCAGCGTTCCTGGAAGAAGATATGGCCGCTCATCTCGCCGGCCAGCAGGGCGCCGGTCTCCTTCATGCGCGCCTTGATCAGCGAGTGCCCGGTGCGCCACATCTCCGGCGTCCCGCCGGCTTCCTCGATCACCCGGGTCAGGTTGCCGGTGCACTTGACGTCGAAGATCACGCGGGCGTCGCGATTGCGCGACAGCATGTCCTCGGCGAAGGCCATCAGCAGGTGGTCGGGATAGATCAGCTTGCCGCTCGGCGTGATCACGCCGAGGCGGTCGCCGTCGCCGTCGAAGGCCAGGCCGATGTCCGCGCCGGTCTCCTGGACGGTGCGGATCAGGTCCTGGAGGTTCTCGGGCTTGCCGGGGTCCGGATGGTGGTTGGGGAAGGTGCCGTCGATCTCGGCGAACAGCGGGATGGTCTCGGCGCCGAGGCGCTCGACCAGCGCCGGGCCGAGTTCGCCGGCCACGCCGTTGCCGCAGTCGACCACCGCCTTGATCGGCCGGGCGAGGGTGACGTCGCCGAGGATGCGTGACAGGTAGGCCTCACGCAGGTCCTCCTGGCGCAGGCTGCCGTGGCCCTCGCTGAGCTCGCCGTCCGCCAGGCGGGTGTGCAGCGCGGTGATGGCATCGCCGGAGAGCGTCTCGCCGCCGAGCACGATCTTGAAGCCGTTGTAGTCCGGCGGGTTGTGGCTGCCGGTGACCATCACCCCCGAGGCCGTCCCCTCTAGCACGTGGGTGGCGAAGTAGAGCACCGGGGTGGGCACCATGCCGATATCGACGACGTCGCAACCCGACGACAGCAGGCCGCGGGTCAGGGCCGCCAGCAGGCGCGGGCCGGAGAGGCGACCGTCGCGGGCGACGACCACGGTGGACTCGCCGCGGGACCGGGCCTCGCTGCCGATGGCGCGGCCGATCTGCTCGACACCCGTCTCGGTCAGGGTGTCGTCGACGATGCCGCGGATGTCGTAGGCGCGGAAGATGGAGGCGGGAACTGCCTGGATCGCTTCTTGGGTCATGGGTCCGTCCTGTGTGGCGTATCGAGTGGCTGTGTGCGTCGTCGGGCGTCAGTGACGACCGGAGCTGCCGAACCCGCCGGTGCCACGCTGGCCGGTGCCCCGGCGGCTGGTATCGAAGGCCTCGACGACCTCGAGGTCGGCATGCACCACGGGAACAAGCACATACTGTGCCAGCCTCTCGAAGGGCTCGATGGTGAAGGGTGCCTCGCCACGGTTCCATGTGGAGATCAGCAGCTCGCCCTGATAGTCGGAATCGATCAGTCCCACCAGGTTACCGAGCACGATGCCGTGCTTGTGGCCCAGTCCCGAGCGGGGCAGGATCATCCCGGCGAGGGCCGGGTCGGCGATGTGGATGGCAAGCCCGGTGCGCACCAGCTCGCACTGCCCCGGCGCCAGGGTCAGGGGGGCGTCGAGCAGGGCGCGCAGGTCCATACCGGCGGCGCCTTCGGTGGCGTAGTGAGGCAGATGATCACGCAGGCGCTCGTCGAGCAGCTGGACGGCGAGGCGCGGGCGATCGGGAGTGGCGGGCATCGGGGATCCTCGGGGGTCAGTGTCAGGGGGTGTGGCGGGACGACAGGCAGGCCAGGGCGCGGCGCACCACCGCCAGGGCGAGCTGCGCCTTGGGCTGCGGGGCGAGGCTTTCGCTGCCTTCCCTGTCGCCTTCCCGCCACAGCAGCAGCGCGGCGTTGTCGTCGCTGCCGAAGCCGAGCCCGGCCCGGGCGACATCGTTGGCGACGATCATGTCGAGCCCCTTGCGGGTCAGCTTGTCGCGGGCATAGGCCTCCAGGTCGCGGGTCTCGGCGGCGAAGCCCACCACCAGCGGACGCTGCGCCTGGGGCAGGGTAGCCACGGAGGCGATGATGTCGGGATTCTTCACCAGGCGCAGGGTGAGGCCCTCCTCGCCCTCGACCTTCTTGATCTTGTGCTCGGCGGCCGCCTCGGCCCGGTAGTCGGCCACGGCGGCGCAGCCGATGAAGATATCGCTGTCGATGGCCAGCCGCTGGGCGGCCTCGTGCATCTCGCGGGCGGTCTCCACGTCGGTACGCTCGACGCCCTCCGGCGTCGGCAGGCCGACCGGGCCACTGATCAGCCGCACCCGGGCGCCCAGCGAGGCGGCGGCGGCGGCCAGGGCGAAGCCCATCTTGCCGGAGCTGTGGTTGGAGAGGTAGCGCACCGGGTCCAGCGGCTCCCGGGTCGGGCCGGCGGTGATGATGATGGTCAGGCCATCGGCCTCCCGTGATGCCTCCGGCCTGGCCGGCGCGCCATCGGGTGCCGTGGAGAGCAGCGCCGCCACGATCGCCTCGGGTTCCAGCATGCGCCCGGGCCCCACGTCACCGCAGGCCTGGTCGCCGCTGTCCGGTCCCAGCAGCTGCCAGCCGTCCCCGGCCAGCCGTCGCGCGTTGCGCTGGGTGGCCGGGTGGCGCCACATGGCCTGGTTCATGGCCGGGGCCATCACCTTCTCGGCCTCGCTCGCCAGGCAGAGGGTGGTGAGCAGGTCATCCGCCATGCCCTGGGCGAGGCGCGCCATCAGGTCGGCGGTGGCCGGGGCGACCAGGATGGTGTCGGCCCAGCGGGCCAGCTCGATATGCCCCATGCCGGCCTCGGCCTCGGGGTCGAGCAGCGAGGTGCGCACGGCTTCTCCCGTCAGGGCTTGCAGCGTCAACGGGGTGATGAAGGCCTGGGCGCCCTCGGTCATCACCACGCGCACCTCGCAGCCGTCCTGCTTGAGCAGGCGGGCGAGCTGGGCGCTCTTGTAGGCGGCGATGCCGGCGCTGATGCCGAGCAGCACGCGTCGGCGGGGGAGTGTCCACATGGCGGTATCCGAGCGTGAATCCGGTCGCCTACCTTACCATCGGTGCCCGACCTTGCGTAGCCGCCGGGCCGTCTACACTGACAGTCACGGGCATGGGGCAGGGAGACAGGGATGTCGATTCGGGACTGGCCGGAGGGGGAGCGCCCCCGGGAGAAGCTGCTGGCGCTGGGGGTGGAGGCGCTTTCCGATGCCGAGCTGCTGGCGATCTTCCTGCGCGTCGGCGTGGAGGGGCGCTCGGCGGTGGACCTGGCCCGGGACCTGCTGTCTGCCTTCGGCGGGCTTCGCCAGCTGCTGGAGGCCGACCAGGCACGCTTCTGCGCCGAGCGCGGCATGGGCATGGCCAAGTATGTCCAGCTCCAGGCCACCCTGGAGCTGTCGCGTCGGCATCTCGCCAGCCAGCTGGACCGGGGCGATGCGCTCACTTCGCCCTCGCTGGTGCGCGCCTACCTCGCCGCCCGGCTGCGCCATCTCGGCCATGAGGAGTTTGCCGCGCTCTTCCTCGACAGCCAGCATCGCGTGATCCGCTATGAGTCGCTGTTCCGCGGCACCCTGGACAGCGCCTCGGTCTATCCCCGCGAGGTGGCACGCCGTGCCTTGGAGCTGGGCGCCGGCGCCATCATCTTCGCCCACAATCACCCCTCCGGCGTGGCCGAGCCCAGTGACGCCGACCGGCGCATCACCGAGCGCCTGCGCGAGGCGCTGGGGCTCTTCGAGGTGCGCGTGCTGGACCATTTCGTGGTGGGGGACGGGGAGGTGGTCTCCTTCGCGGAGCGGGGGTGGCTGTAAGGGCCCGGGTGGATAGGAATATCGCGCATGGCCGGCTATAATGCCGCACCGGCTGCGCTAGGCGCCTGTCGGATTTGACCGATCGTCACGAGAGAGTCGGATCTCGAGCCAAGTTCATCGATCTGATAAGGCGAATAGCCCGCTATTCAACGAATCATATCGAATGAAATTGGCCGAAAGACCGGCTGTCGGAGTAGATCAGCGTCAGGTCCGGCGGCCGCCTTGGCCCCTTGGTACGGGCCCCTTGCCTGTCATCGTCGCCTGCCGCGCCATCGAGGCGTGTCGCGAGGCCATGTCACGCCCCCGTCGGATCATCGCCGCATCGCTTGTCGAATGCGGCGGGTTCTGGTATAAAGTGCAGCCTTTGAATTCCCTTGGGTCAAATGACAACGGGGTCGTCCCGGTTTGCCCGACAGGTTTTGAACACTCAGGTCCAGATACCTGGCCAAGCGGTTGGAGGCTCTCATGTCCAAAGTATGTCAGGTTACCGGCAAGCGCCCGGTGACTGGTAACAACGTTTCACACTCCCAGCGCAAGACGCGCCGTCGTTTCGTGCCGAACCTGCATTCCCACCGTTTCTGGGTGGAGTCCGAGAAGCGCTTCGTCAAGCTGCGCGTCTCCTCCAAGGGCATGCGCATCATCGACAAGAAGGGCATCGAGGCGGTGCTCGGCGACATTCGCAAGCGCGGCGAAGCCGTCTAAGCGATCCACCAGGGGAGAAAACCGTCATGCGTGACAAGATCAGAATGATATCCAGTGCCGGTACCGGCCACTTCTACACCACCGACAAGAACAAGCGGAACACCCCGGACAAGCTCGAGAAGAAGATGTTTGATCCGACCATCCGCAAGCACGTGATGTACAAGGAAGGCAAGATCAAGTAAGCCTTGGTCGCTTCCACCGCAGGCAGGAGCCTGTCAGCCTGAACCCGGCCCGATGGTCGGGTTCTTGCGTATCACCGCCCTCCGGACGAGACCATGCCCGAGCTGCCCGAAGTCGAGACCACCCGACGTGGCATCGCCCCCCATGTGGAAGGCCGCGAGATCACTGAGGTGATCGTGCGCCAGGCTCGCCTGCGCGTGCCGGTGCCGGCGGATCTCGTCGAGCGGCTGGTCGGGGCGCGCATCGGCGAGCTCGCCCGGCGCGCCAAGTACCTGCTGGTGCCCCTCGAGGGCGAGGTGCCGGGGACCCTGCTCTGGCACCTGGGCATGTCCGGTAGCCTGCGCATCGCCCGCCTGGGCGAGCTGCCGAAGAAGCACGACCATCTCGACCTGGTGCTCGATGATGGCGCCATCCTGCGCTATCACGATCCGCGCCGCTTCGGCTTCGTCGACTGGCTCTCGGGCAGCGCGGAGCAGGATGCGCGCCTGGCCCGGCTGGGGCCGGAGCCGCTCTCCGCGGCCTTCGACGGTGAACGCCTCTTCGCGCGCTCCCGCGGCCGCCGCCTGGCGGTGAAGCCCTTCCTGATGGACAACGCCGTGGTGGTGGGCGTGGGCAACATCTATGCCGCCGAGGCGCTGTTCCTGGCCGGCATCGACCCGCGTCGCGCCGCCGGGCGCATCTCCCGGGAGCGCTATGACCGGCTCGCGGCGGCGGTGCGCGAAGTGCTGGCCGCCGCCATCACCCAGGGCGGCACCACCCTGCGCGACTTCGTCGGCGGCACCGGGGAGCCGGGCTACTTCAAGCAGCGCCTCAATGTCTACGGGCGCGACGGCCAGCCCTGTCGGCGCTGTGGCGCCGAGCTGCGCCTGGTGACCCTGGGCCAGCGGGCCAGCGTGTTCTGCGGCCACTGCCAGACCTGATGGCGGCGCGGCCTCTCCGACGCCCCTCCACCCTTTCACGAGACACTCCCATGACCGCACTCCGCTCACTGCGCCTGAAGAAGAATGCCGACCGTCGCCTCAAGGCCGGCCACCTCTGGCTCTACTCCAACGAGATCGACACCCGGGCCACGCCGATCAAGGAGATCGAGGCCGGTGCACAGGTGGTGGTCGAGGCCGCCAACGGCAAGGCCATGGGCGTGGCTTACGTCAATCCGCATTCGTTGATCTGCGCGCGGATGGTCTCCCGCGACCCGGCCCAGGGGCTCGACCGCTCGCTGCTGGTCCACCGCCTCAACCAGGCGCTGGCGCTGCGCCAGCGCCTCTTCGACAAGCCCTTCTATCGCCTGGTGCACGGCGAGGGCGACCTGCTGCCGGGACTGGTGATCGACCGCTTCGGTGACGTCCTGGTCGTGCAGCTCAATACCGCCGGCATGCAGGCGGTGCTGCCCGAACTCCTCGACGCCCTGGACAAGGTGTTGGCGCCCTCGTCGGTGGTGCTGCGCAACGACACCAGCGGTCGCCGCCAGGAGGGCCTCGAGGCCGGCGTCGAGGTCGTCAAG